>JAISCJ010000139.1 GCA_031265645.1 Holosporales bacterium
AGCAACGCATTCAAAAACGATATCAGCAAGGACTTTCGGTCTTCTTGTCCAAATATCGTCTTAAAAATGTAATCCAGTTTTGGATCTAATAGCCTAGTCATGCAATCGCACGTTTAAAATACGCCCCATCTAATGATACTTCATTTTCACAATGGCCAGCAGAACTATCTTGAAAATGTGTGCAAGTTCATCGGATTTTAGACAGTTTTCCGTCCTCCAGAATTGTTATGGGTCATAACATCTATCGCAAAAAGAATTAGCAGCAGGAAACACGAAGCGGGTTACCATTAAACAAGTAAAATGGGGTCCCGAGCGCAGGTGCAGAGCCGTACTAAACGTACCGCTCAAGCCGAGCATCGGATCGACGAACTGGGAATCTTTTGGCGCTTGGGTATACCGGTAACTCCGACTAAATTAGTGGGTATATCTTAAGCTTTTTGAACAACTCCCTACTTTTTCGCGTCACCTCTGCCCTGACATCATTGTCCCTAGCTTGTCCTGTTTGAATACCTTTGGCATTATCGTTATATGGGCGTTATGTTGCTGCCTGTGGGGGAAGTTCGTGCAAAGACGTTTTACGATGCTTATTTCATACTGCGGGATGGCTAGTATTTACGTTCGTCAAATAAAGTTTGTTTCGCATTTTTGGAAAGCAAACTTTTTAAAGTATAAGTCAATATTTAAATATATATTTTGCTTCTGCTTTTATATTGATGGATATACAAAAAGCACAATAATTTATCCCACATCGCCAGAAGCATTGGAGAAGGAAGAAAAATTTTTAAAAAAAGTTGCCCGCAAGGCGTTTGGTGAAGATAAAAATAAAGATGATAAAACTGAAGGAAAAACAGGAAAGAATATAAAAACAAAGGAAAATATAAAAGCAGATGATATTTACAAAAAATCCACATGCGCCTCTTCAGAAGAAATTCAAAAACACGAAAAAATGAATCGTGTTGCCGTTGATGAAAATTATTGCGACACAACACAAACATTGCAGGTTGAGAGTGATCTCCGTGTATCCAATGAAACAATGCCTTCTTCATCCAAAGCAAAAGGATTGAGCCAACGCAAAGTGAAAGATGCTCAAACGCCCGATCAAAAAACGAAGCGCGTGTTCGTCGGGTTCTATTGCGGAACGGACGGAAATATCATAAACGTATACCCAAATGCTGAGGTGTGGAGTAAGCAAACTCGGCCCGTAGAATCAGACTACCCTTCTACCGATTGGGGAAAAGGTAACAAGTATGAAGACATGAGAGGCATTTATTATGGTTCATATGCCTATAACACTAATAATACCTTGCTAAGGGGAAATTTATATGTGGGCTACGATCGCTCCATTAGCAAGTTGCTTCGTTTAGGCGTTGAAATTCAAGGAGGAATTGGATGCTGTGAAGGCGAAGTTTCTTCAGCTGGCGTTTTTGCAGAACGCGCAAAAGTGGCTCCTGACGACACTATTTACACAGGTGGACAAAACGCCCAAGAAGTAGATTTTGCATATATTCGACAAACCATAGGTTATCCATACGCGTTGTCTCTATTGCAAAAATTTGGAATTACACTATCTCAATGGGCATTACTGTATACAAAGTTAGGCTTTGCTTATGAAAACATTAGGATAACAGATCATGAAGAAGAGATAGATGTTGGAGTGCAAAGATTTCCTAAAAATAAACCGGATGTCATTTTTAATAAGAACAAAGCTGCGTTCATTGCAGGAATTGGAGTAGAAGCAACCATTCGCAGTCAATTGTTTCTGAGAATGGAGTGCTTCTTCACCAAGGAAGGAAAAATAACTCTAGAATCCCAAAATTTGAATGATGGTACCCTTAAAAGTCAAGATCGAGTATTAGATCATCTAAAAATGAAGTGCCATAGCGTATCTGTCGGATTCGGTGCTGGCTTTCGGTTTTAACGCGAGAAATCAATTGTCGATAGTAGACCCATGTTGTTCATTGCGTATGTTCCGAATGTGGCTTATGCGACAGCCGATTGCTTATAGTTATGCTGACAATTGTAAAAATGAAGTATCATCATGGATAGGTGGACGTGTTTTGAACGTGCGATTGCTATGACAGCATTATTGGATCCGAAGTTGGATTACATTTTTAAGACGATATTTGGACAAGAGGACCGAAAGTCTTTGCTTATATCGTTTTTGAATGCGTTGTTTAAAGGCACGCCAACAATTAAAGACATAACGCTTGAAAACACGGATATTGCAAAGATTCTGGAGGAAAACAAAGCCAGCCGCTTAGACATTAAAGCAACAAGCGATGACGGAACTAAGCTGGATATTGAAATCCAGTGCAAAAACACCGGCGAAATTCCACAGCGCGCCTTCCATTATTTGGCCAATATGGTACCTGCAACAGTGCAAGAGGGCAAATCATATAAGGGCTCAAACGTAATCGGGATATGGATCTTGGGTGAGAATGTTACAGATCGCAAAAACGCGATCAGCGATGCGTATATGACGTTCCAGGAAAATGATCCAGATCCGTATCAGGTTATGACGAATTCTGCGCGAATTATTTTTATTGAATTGCCCAAATTTAATCCAAAGAATGAAGACGCGAAGGACATGCTTACGGCGTGGCTCTCGTTTTTAAAAGATCCTGTCCAGATGGATGGTGCGTTTTTGGATGACCAGGACGTAAGAAAGGCAATGGATACGCTGATGTATATCAGCGCAGATAAGGAAGTCCGAGCGATGGCCGACCTGCGGCAGAAGACAATAAATGATTATAACAGCGAAATGACCGTTGCACGTGAAGATGGGAAGGCGGAAGGGTTGGCTGAGGGGGAAGCCAAGGGCAAGAAAGAAACAGCAAGTTCAATGCTTGCTGAAGGCATGTCCCCAGAAGTCGTCAGTCGCTGCACCAAGCTTTCAATTGAAGATGTTCTGTCTCTACACGAGTATTAAGCTTCTCATAAAGATAAAGAAACGCGGAGTTTGATTGAATAAGCTGGGTGCCATCTTCTTTATTTGTCGCCTTATTCACCCGATTTCAATCCTATTGAGAAAACTTGTGGCACGTTAAAAGAAAAGTTGCGATTATATTCGTCGTATTTTGAGACTATACAGGGGCTATATTTTTATGTCTTCAATTGAGTTCACAGAAATTAAGTGAACACTGTAGGGATTTAGCTCAAATGACATTGATTTCTGGAGAAGGGTAATTGTGAGCATGAATGGCTGGAATGTCGCAGTGACCTGCTATATTATAGGGCTTGGATCTATGATAATGTTAATATTAAGGTTTTTTTGTCTCATCATGTATCGGGCTCTATCTAAAACACAGGATTATTCTATTAAAAAAACTGTAACGCAATGTGTTTTATCCTTTGCGTTTCAGGGATTTTTCCCTGAAATAAACCTGTGTTTCATCTGGGAGCCCTATAGGCTCCGTTTGTAGCTAATTTTGACCGAAGCTTAACATTTATGCTGAAAGCAGGTTATTCAGCTTGCCACCTAGGATTTCCCCCAGGAAACAGATTTTCAGTAGGCAATTTTAGTGCTCTCATCCCATCCAACAAAGAGAAGTTCTTTTTACAAAAAAATTCCAGCTTGGAATAATCAATGCAATTGTCGTAAAACTCGCGCGGAGCAAACAATCCTACTGAATGCAAAAAATCCTCCATATTGACTAGTTCGTAATTCAAAACATACATATAATGTAGATGCGCCAGGACTCCCACGTTTGAAAGACTTTTAAGAAAACGAATACACATATCAGGATTAAGCTTGGATTTATTAAAAAGCAATGGCTGGCAAGTTATCTCAGCGTACGCTTCTATAATCTTTGTAACCTGATCTGTTAAAGTTTTAGCCAGTTCACCGTCGACAGTATCCGCAGTCAATTGTTCTCTATTTTTTTTGACTAGATGTAAAAAGTGTCGAAAAACGTAAGAAGTTTGACCATTCTCTACTACTTCATGCATCAATATAAAGTTATTAGCGAGTAGCTGCTGTTCTACCTCACTCAATATGGGACTTTTCAATTTCTGCAGAGGGCAGATTCCAGAGAAATTGTCACTAAGAGTAAGCATGCTTTGCAACGTTTCCGGAATTGGGGTTGCAATCCCAGGATAGGCTAAAATCAAACCAGCAATAAGTTTTTTAAACGACATGATAACGTTCCATTACGGGCCTAATATCGCTCACTGTCGCACAATCTTCTACTTCTGTCAATTGCACTCTTGTTCTTTCACAAGTGGGACCAAAAGCGGATAGCACATTTTCACTTAAAGTTTTTGTGCCATTTCTTTAAATTTCTTGTAATACGAAAGCTTATTTCGATACTTGCGCAGTCGTCGTTGATCTTTTTGATCAAACGCGGTTTGTATTTCTGGCAATAACGACTGATTCAGTGCATTAACTTTTGCGAGAAGCGTATCTAGTGATTCTGCTGACGCTGTAGAAAATTCGTTGTGTAGGATAATAATGTCGTCATCTAGATGTGGCGTATCTGCTTGTGAATCGCTTGGAAAAAGGGCAGACATCAAGCAGTCTAGACGAGTTCCCGGATCCAGCAATATTCTATAGGACTTGTGTGCAAGCTCTAAACGAACTGTGTCATCACGATATTGTCGGCATTTTTCGAAATAATTTTTTCTCAGAATTGCTTCATCAATCGAAAACGTAGCTGGATACTCAAGCACTTCAAATGGACTTGTTTCATTAGTAAGTGCTCTGAAAAATTTATCATAAATGCGTGTCAAAATATCCAAGTCATCAAACGAAACGCATTCATTACACTTGTGCGCGAGCTCAACTTTTAATCCGATCTCAGCAAACGGAACAATCTCGTATAAAAATTTTGCATCAGAATTTGCGCCTCCGGTAGTCATCTGCGGAGTTCGGCAAGTCACGGATTGCACTGCATTTAAAAGTTGCCACGTTGTCGTCGTTTTATTCGCTACGTCATCCATCCGCTTGCTAAAAAATGGCTCGCATGCAATGTCATATTTTGCGTGAATGTTGTGTTTTTTGGCGGACTTATCAATTGCAGCAATTAATTTTTGCCCTGAAAGTTCTGCGCTGAACCGAATATTAAAACGGCAATGCGCAACTGCAGGCACAACATTTGTGGCGCCACTATCAGACTCGAATGAAGTCATTTCTAAATTATATTCGCTGTCTGAAAGGAATTGTGGCGTAGTAATTTCGTTTAAAACGTAAACCAGCTGAGTTATCGGATTATTTAAAAATTGTGGATATGCCACATGTCCCGCCGTGCCGTTAGCTATAAGCTCAACGTTCAAGCTGCCACGACATCCAACTTTAACCGTGTCTCCAGTTAAGTTACAACTTGTTGGCTCGCCGATCAACGCAAAGTCGAATCGCGGAAATGCGCCTTCTTGGTTTTGTCTCATCCAAGCGAGCACCGCTGGAGTTCCAAATTCAGCAGAGCCTTCTTCGTCTCCCGAAATTATCACTTCTACAGAAGCGTCTGGATTCAATCGCAGCGCCTCAATAAAGCACGCTATGCTGCCTTTCATGTCCACAGCGCCGCGCCCCCAAACTGCTCCATCTGCAACGGCGCCTTGCTCAAATGTCCAGCCTTCACCTAACGGGACAACATCAGCATGCCCAAGATACAAAATGGTATTCTGTGTCTTTTGTAAATTTTTACACGCATACAAATTATCAACGCCATTGAAATGCAGTTTTTTTACGGTAAATCCCAGCGAAGAAAATTGACCGATTAAGCAGTCAATTGTTCGCTCCACGGATGTAGAAGAAACAAGTTCGACTAATAATTTTATTGTGTTATTCATTTCGCAATGCTTCATTTATCTTCGTTTTTTGATTGGTTTCTCCGTAGCGAACAATGACGGCACATTGCAAGCGAATGTCAGGGCGCTCAGGTTGGAGACATGATTCTGGGCTTTTTGGAAGAAGTCTATCACTGCTATACGTTCCAGGGACTACAATTGCGTGCTCTGGAACTTCTGCGTAAAAAACCTTTCCGCTTTGTCTGTCTATAATTTTTGTAGACGCACCAATATGCACGCCCATCCCTAGCGTTGCTCCCTGGCGAACGATCACCCCTTCGACGACGGATGCATGCGCGCCAATAAAACAGTCATCTTCTATAATGACCGGACGCGCCGTAATCGGTTCAAGCACGCCACCAATAACAACTCCAGCCGCTATGTGGCAATTTGCTCCGATTTGGGCACATGAGCCAACAGTAACAAACGAATCTACCATTGTTCGTTCGCCGACATATGCGCCAATGTTAACGAAGCAATTCATTAGGACAACGTTTGGAGCAAGATATGCCCCATAGCGCACGATGGCACCTGGCACGACACGTAACTTCGCATGAAAAAAATCCGCGTCTTGCCAACCATCAAATTTTAACGGAACTTTGTCATATACTTCGTGCATTCCCCTACACGTGGCGCCAGAGATGTAAGAAACGATTGAGTACTTTAATTCTTCATCGACACTCCATTGCCCGTCCACAAGGCGGCACACGCGCCGTTTCCCTGTGTCAAGCTCACGAATCAACTCGTCGACGGAAAAATTATCGGCGTCGGCCTTTTCTGCGATGTTACTAATCGATTGAATCATGTTTCCTCTATCACTAAACTTTCCGCTTGGGGTTATTGAATAATGTTCCAATTATGATTTTTACATCAACATCCGAGTCACATACATGCGGAATTTCACCGTGCCATTAAAACATATCATCAATGTTATTACCTAGTGTTGCGCTTGATTGTTGAGTCGACAGCGCTTATTCCAATTTTCTTTTGCTTCTTTCCCTCTTCTACTCAAAAGGCGAATTATATTATTCGTATCTTCGGCTAATGCATTTGCGTGTGCTTTTGGCTCTTTTTTGGCTGCAAATAAATCACTAAATATCCTAATCCTCTGCTCCTCACGCTCTGTTGCATTTCTCTTCGTAGCCGCCAATTCAATAAATTGACCTGCTTGTTTATTCCCAAGCTGCATAGAGCGCTCTAAAAACGCTTTGCCTATGCATTTTAGAATTCGCGCTAATTCACTTACATCATAACGATCTACATAAGTTTGTGATTCTTGTTCTTTCGGGGATGTCCTTTTTTGAAGCAGCTTCCTCGATTCATTGGCCTCTTTAAACATATAAGCTAGGTGTTTATAAATAGAAAATAGTATTCCGCCATGCAGGGCCAGAAAGAATGCATCATTTGACAAGAACGAATCTGCTAGATATATAATCATGGGAAGTGAGTATGAATTACACAGATCATTATCAGGTTTGCGCTCACCCTTATTTGTTTTTTGTACTTTTGAAACGTTCACCACACAATCAGGATTAGGCCAAAATGCGGAAAAATATACAGTGGCTTGGGCATTTTGTCCCCAATTCGATCTATCGCTACTAAGAAGTTTAGCCATTGATTTTGCAATATTCTGTATGTGAGGAGGAATTGGATACTCATCCAACATTTCTAGCTCTGCTATCAAAGCTGGTGACAATAATTCAGATCCCTTCGTTTTTGTAGGAAAAATTTCAAATTTTTTCGTTTTTTTGGGCGAGTTTGTTGTAACTTGGCCTTTAGTCTCATTTTTTATTGGTGCACATGTAATATATTCACCACAAAATGTAAAAATAGCAAGCATAGCCAAAATATATTTTTTCATTCTAATTCATCCACAACACTTCTAACTTTATTTATCGTACGATAATAACATTAACAATTAGTAAATAATATCGTTATTATCTTCGAATACACTTGAATATTAATATTACTAGCAAAAAGGTGTATATATGTCCGTTTTTGGTGGCTTGCATTTGTTGAAAGTTGTCCATTTTTGGCACACTCTGTACATTGTTGTTATTGGAAATGTCTCTTTTTATTCGGAGCATTTTCTGAGATTTTACAGGCGGATATGCTTTCGTTTGGACATGGGGACACGCTTGAAGCATTGTATGGTAGCATAGTTGCTGGTGTAGACGAAGTTGGACGTGGCCCTTTAGCTGGTCCAGTCGTTGCTTGCGCTGTCGCAGTGCTTGATAAGCTCGCGTTTGTTAATGAATTTTCAAATGTAAATGATTCGAAATTGTTAACCAAAAAACGTAGAGAACAATTGTACGAAATGTTTTGTAAATGTTCTTACGTAAAATTTGCAATTGGCAGTGCAAGCCCCGAAGAAATTGACGAAGTGAACATTCGTAACGCAACTTTTTTAGCAATGACGCGCGCACTTGATGGGCTTCAGGCACTGCTGCATTGGAACAATATGCGCATTTCTTCATACATCGTAGATGGGAATGCTATTCCAACGGACCTGTTGCCGGGGGTGAGTTTAATAAAAGGAGACTCCAAAAGCTACCGAATTGCTGCAGCGTCGATTGTGGCGAAAGTATGCCGAGATAGATACATGGAGGAACTTTCTAATAATTTTCCTGAATATGGCTGGGAACACAACGCTGGATATGGTACAGCCAAGCATCTTGAAGCTATTAAAACGTGCGGAGTGACTCCGCATCACAGGAAAACGTTTGCAGGAGTGCTGTAATATTTACATTCTAGTAATGTCTGTCTCCGCCAGAGTTAAAAATTAACATCAATTAAAGGCAAGAATCTACAGATAATTAGTAGAAACTTAGTATGGTCTGACTGTATGGTCTTGCTGAGTACTTTGTATACTAATTTGTCCCCGATCTCATCTGTTAGCATTGATATTTCTTCGTACTAAACGCCCTATCTATTTTATATATTCACCATTTGCAAAATTTTTAGTCAGAGCAAACATAAATGTGATTCGGGCTGCCGCCAAACAGATATTCGGCTCAATAGAGTCAATACCCACCGGATTTGGATCAGAATATGATACCATTAATGTGAATAGCGTAGTCGGGTTGTGTCGCATGGAACGGTTTTTTAATCCAAGAAACGATTGGATGTTTAAGAAAATATTTGGATCAGAACCAAATAAGGACATTCTTATTGATCTTTTGAACGCCGTGTTTGACGGGATTCGAACGCCGATTGAGGACGTTGCGTTTTTGCCGACACATCAGGATCCAGAAATTGCGGCACTTCGGCAGACCATCGTCGATGTCAGGTGTACGGACACTGATAAAAATCAGTTTATTGTTGAAATGCAACACTATGGTGATCCTTTTTTTATTAAACGTGCGTGTGTTTATGCAAGCAGGGCATACTCTATCCAGTTGAAGAAACGTGATACTAATGACAAAACTAGGGACAATTTAGATACTTTATATGGAGATGTTAAGCCTGTAATATTTCTGGCGATTTTAGATACTTTACCCTTAATAAAAGGAGACAATTACCTTAGTCATAATGCAATATTGGATATAGATACGCACGCGATCAACATAGAAGAGTTTTCATTTTCGTTTATAAGATTAGATAAGTTTCATAAAAATCTGGACGAGTCAGAAAGTTTAGTGGATAAATGGTGCTATTTTTTCAAGAATGCAGAGACTACGAAACGAGAGGATTTTGAAAAGATAAAAAATCGCTGGCCTCTGGTTGGCAAGGCTTATGAAGTGCTGGAAATTAGCAATTATACGCCGGAAGAATATGAAGCGTATTGTCACTATGAAATGTGCGCAGATGCGCATGAATCGTGTATTTGGGGAGCAAGACAAGAAGGATTGGCTGAAGGGGAAGCGAAAGGGCTGGCCAAAGGGCTAGCTGAGGGATTGGCCGAAGGCAAGCGGGAGACCGCGATTGCAATGCTGGCAAGGGGGCTTGATGTGGATTTTGTTAGTCAGTGCACGGGGTTGTCTGCTGAGGAAGCTAAGGCTCTGATGGTTCTGGAGAGAGAGTAGTAGTTCTTATTGAAAAAACGATAACTTAGAATTGACGTTCCCTAATGTCACAAATGCCATCCTGTCGAGCAATGGACACCAAAACTACAAAGCTTCTCACACTTCGTCAGTTTGAAATTATTGAGAGCACGGTCCAGCCTTGCGCAGAGGATCTTCATCATCAAAATAATCTGCGCCAAGCTCAGTTATTAAGGTTCCCTTAAAGTCTGTTCCAATTTAGCAAATCCTTATTCGTTGGGGGCATGTATTCTGCGACTTTAAAATCGACGGCTGAACAGACATTAGTAGAAACTTAATAAGTGCTGGCAAAATTTTGAATATTAAACTGGTAATTTATTTTAATAATGAATGGTGCTTTCCGAATTTGCCTCAGACATTCTTGTCCGAAATACTATGAACGAAACGAAAATAACAACGCAACGAATGACAGTCGTTTCAAGAACATACCCATTAAAAAGCATGGATATCGATGGGCGAACGGTCCCCCAAAAATAGAAGGCCAATGAGCTGAAAATAAGGTTGTCTAAAGCCCCCGACAAAAACACGGACACGAGACTTGATACGTTCCAATGTTCAGCCTGTTTTTGAGCGCCGTGCTCTATATCTTGCCTCAGATTGGCGTTATCCTGTTGAACGACTCGCCTTATCCAAGGTAATGTTCCTTTATGTAAAACATTCGTTAATATTTTGTTAATTCGAACAAAAAATAAAATATTAAAATACTGGCTTAATAAGAATGAAATTAAGCTTGCACATAAAATGCGAATGGAAGGCGTGAATAAGCGCTTTATCGCTAAGTAATTTTGGTACGATTCTTGTAAAAATGCATCTCCTTGTAATGGTTTATGCATCAACGACAAAATTAAGCTAATTGAAAAAAACGCATATACCACAAAACTTAGAATCACACTCTTTTGCGCTTCAGACGAGCCGTATTTTGCCGAGATCATATTATTTGACAGGAATGTGGTTGTGAATAGCACCGTCCCAAGTGGAACAGGCATGGGCATTAGATCATATTTTGTTATGTGTAGCACTTGAATATTTGCAATGCATACGGCAATACAATTGTATGCGCATAACCCAGACTTTCCTGCAATTCGAAATAAACCCTCAAGAAACCCCAGCGATGTAAGCAATGTTGCCAAAGAAATGAATTCAGGACTGTACTGCCACATGTAGCATACAATTTTTTCGATAAATTCATCCATTTGAAAAACTTCTACAAATTCATATTATTCTTTGCCCGCGTATTCTTTTGACGAGCTAATCACGCGATTTAGTTGGTCTATTTGATCGCTGGTGTAGCGGCCTCCAGCCGATCCATCAACAGCTTTTGGTTCAAGCGTTGCAAGTTCCTTCAATTCTGCATCGTCCATGATTATTGAAGTCTCTTCCTGAGCTGACTTTGGTCCGGAAAATTCCCGCATAAAAATTTGCAGTTCGCATGGTAGAGCAGCTTGAATACAATCGCTTATGTAATATATAACGCGGATCAGGGAGCTCTGAATGACTTGATCTGGCATGGACGTTCGTGGAACAAACACACTCGTAGCAACCTCTACTGCGCCAAGAATCAACGCATATTTTGCCATGCTGAGAATTGCTCCAAACGCTCGATCTATAGGCGAGATAATCGTCCCCCTGATAAATCCAGCACACACAGTTCCAATTAATGAAACTATTGTAAACGCGATTACACAAACAAACACCGACGCAATTATATCGGCGACAATTGACGTCTCAAAATGAGACCGCATAAACGTTCGCAGTAGAGGAAAATCCCAAAATGTTGCTATTCCTGCGAGAACCCATGCTAATATCGACGACAACTCTCTAATGAATCCTTTTGAAAATCCAACTATTAGAGATATCGACATGGCCACTATTATGATAAGGTCTACGGAATTCATCGTATGCTTTGTACTGGCTTTACACCTCGCCATAATATACAGAAGCCAATGTTTATGTAAAGATTTTGGTTGATTTTTCTATTGATACAACGCCCATCAAGCTTTTAGATGGGGCTCTAGTATTGCAAACAGTGCATTTTGCGTTAAGCTTTTACGAATGTCTATCGATTCTTGCCTTTAATTTATATCAATTTCTTCGCTGGCGGACACAGACATTATTAGAAGGTTAATACATGCAGCATTGCTATAAATCACGATCACTCCTCGCCATCTCGTTGCCGAGCTTGAACACAGAATGACCGTTGTAAAACCCTTCTCTTAGTTGCTCTGTTAGATCTCCAGCTGAAGCATTCACCGCACACACAAAAACGAATAAAGTCCCTGAAAATAATACATTTTTATATCTTCACTAAACATCATAAAGCTTAAGCATGGCACTGTTTATTTGCAACATCCAACTTATTGCCGCCTTCAACAGCTCAATAAAAAACAACAGTCGCACACTTTTGGCGATTATTGCGCAGCGTTATTGCCGCTATATTGCTGTGTTAGTGCGTCGACCACGTCATCCTCAATTTTATTAAATAAAACTGTATCTGTATCATGTGGCAATACAGAACCTTCAGCGAGCATAGCGTTTGAAAAACACCCCGCAATCGGCGCTTCGCATATTTCTTCCCAAGAAATGTTTAACAAAGCAGCAATTCTTTGTGCAACTTGAGGAATAAATGGCGCGCTAGCAATGGCAAAAACGCGCATCAAATTAAGGCATTGCGCGATTGCCGGACCACTACTTGGTTGCGCAACCCACGGCGTTTTCTCCGTAATGTATTCATTCCCAAGTACCCATAGCGCACGGAGTTTTTGCGTTGCTTGACGAAATTTGCGACTTGCTAGCAATTCCGATATTTCACAAAGTACACGCTCACACTTCTCTTGCAGTTCTTTGTCCTCTACCATGTGCGGAATTTCTGAATTAAAAGACTTTCTAAACACTGTAAATGTTCGATTAACAAAATTTCCCAAGACGCCTATCAAATCTTTGTTCACAGTTGCGGCAAAAGATTCAAATGTGAAATCGGAATCGTTCGCCTCAGGGCAATTTGCAAGTAAGTAATAGCGCCAATAGTCCGCTGGAAAAAAGCTTAAAGCTTCGTCTAAAAATACGCCGCGCTTTTGGCTCGTTGAAAATTTTCCTTTTTCATATGTCAACCAGCTCATTCCTTTGATGTCATCAGGCTTTTTTACATCCATCCCCGCGCCAATTAACATTGCGGGCCAAAAAACCGTATGAAAAGGTAAATTATCCTTCGCCATAAACTGAACGTAAAACACATCATCAAACTTTTCGGGCTTCCACCAACGCTCCCACTTCGCGCGTTCACCCGCAGCCCAGTCTTGCGTGATGCTTATATAACCGTTCGGAGCGTCAAACCAAACGTAAAATACCTTACGGGTATCTCCTTTTTGATACTTTTCCGGAAGTTCAATCCCCCAGTTCAGATCTCTCGTGATACAGCGGGCTTGCAGTCCGTCCTTGATCCATTTTTGTGCAACCCCGCGCACAATGTCTGACCAGCCGTTTTGCGTATCAACCCACTCCGTGATCGAGTCTTCCAACTTTGGCAGGTTTAAAAAGTAGTGCTGAGTTTGCTTTAGGAAAATGTCATAACTTTTACTCAACACTGAATAAGGGCGAATCAATTCTTCTGGGTCAAGCAGCCTTCCACATCCGTCGCACTGGTCGCCGCGTGCTTTTTCGAAACCGCAATGCGGGCACGTTCCTTCAACATAGCGGTCTGGCAAAAATCGCCCATCAACGGGAGAATAATATTGGCTTATGCATTTTTCCTCAATGAAGCCACGTTCATACAGGCTGTCAAATATGTCCGCAGATAATTTATGATTAGATGGAGCTGATGTTCGCCCAAAATAATCAAACGAAATGCAAAAGCCCTCATAACACTTTTTTTGTACTTCAAACATTTTTTGACAGTACTCAGCTACAGGTTCATTCGCATCTTGTGCTGCAAGCTCTGCTGGGGCTCCGTGTTCATCCGTTCCACAAATGAACAACACTTCGTGCCCTTCTTGACGTAAATAGCGCGCATAAACATCGGCGGGTAGCATTGAGCCAATGAGGTTGCCTATATGCTTTACTCCATTTATGTACGGGAGTGCGCTCGTGATTAGGTATCTTTGGGACATTATGAACCTTCGGTTAATGTATTCTTTATGATTTGATATTCCAAAAAATCTACACAAAGGTAAACAACTTTTGTTTATACCCACTCACAGAGTCTTTTAGTTTGCACATAAATGACCCTTGGAGGGTGTTCTGGGTCATAATATTAACATTCCACTAATGTCTGTATCCGCCAGCTTTAAAAAATAACATAAAAGGCAAGAGTTGCTGTACATGCAAAAAAACATTTTTGAAAATTCGTTAACATATGACATTCCCTTTGCGTAAAAGACAACTGCCAGTCGGATGCCAAATGGCATGCCGTACCATATCGTTTTTTCGTGGAATGTGTAAATGGGCTTTTTCTAATGTGTTATGGGTCATAACATATACTCATTTCAGTTGAAATTTCTGTAAAAAGTTTAGATTTTGCGCTGGGTACGTGTCCAAAAAATCCAGATATTCAGCTTTGAAATGTATATTGTGCGTCCTGAAATAAACCTGTGTTTCATATGGGAACCCTATAGGTCATTTTTTGCGCTTTAAAAAAACCAGATTGCAATTTTATCTCAGGTTTTCTGGAAGAGGATCACAAATCTGGATATACTGAGCCGAAAGGGCGGGTCAGTGCCGCTGTATAGCGGATGGTTTTTATAAAGATTCGAAAAAAGTGCTGGAGGAGTTTTGTATGCACATAGTAGTGAACAGAGATGTTTTGCTAACGGCGTTTTCTCACAGCCAGAGCGTCATTGAAAAAAGGACTACGCTGTTAATCTTGGGGCACACGCTCATTGAAGCTCAAGAAGGAACAGCTACTGTTTCCTCCACCGACATGGTTTTATCGATGTCGGAGAGTTTGCCTTGCGAGGTATTAGAAGCAGGTAGCTTGTGCGTACCTACGATCTTGCTATACGAAATCTTGAGAAAAATTAAGTCAAACATTCCTGTTGACTTATCTTGCAGTCCTCAATCTGCACAAATTATTTTGTCTGCGGGGCGCTCTCGTTTTGAAATTCCGTATATAGCGTCCAGTGAATTTCCTCGCGTTCTGCAAGAACAGAATGAGTTTTTGTGCAATTTTTCCATTCCAGCGCCCCTTCTGAAAAATATGCTTGAAACGGTGCGTTTTGCCATGTCCACAGACGAGATGCGATACTCACTCGTTGGAATCAACTTATCATACGAGCCGACAAAAAATGTTATTCGCGCGGTAGCAACGGATCGGCACAGGCTCGCATGCGTAGAAATCCCTGCGCCCCAAGGAACGGAAAACTTGCCATCAATTATTATTGGCAAGAAGGTTATCGGTGAGATGGTTAAACTTCTGGATGAGGCCGCCGAGCCTGTGTCCCTTTCCGTGTCAGAGACAAGGATTGAGCTGAAGGTCACAGGTTCTAACAGTGTCGTAGTCTTGGGATCTCGTCTAATTGATGGATCGTTTCCCGATTTCGAAGCAATTTTGCGCATTGAGCACGAAAGAAAATTAGTCGCTGGCACGCAAGTTTTTGCAGATGCAGTAGATCGCGTTGGGACTGTGATTAATGACAAGCTGCGGATGATTCGGATTACGCTGTCTCGCAACTTAATGAAATGTTCAGCGATAGCAGGGGCTAGTTCGAACGGTGCGGCGGATGAAGACGTCGACATAAGCTATGACTACGATGATACGACCGAATTCAACTTTGACGTGCGCTATCTGCTAGACATAGCTCAGCACATAAGCACAGATGAGCTTGAGGTGTCGATATCTAGTCCAGACGTCGCAATTGCGATTCGCCCAGTTGGTTTGAGCGGAGTATTTTTTGCGCTTATGTCGATGGCTCCAGCGCATGCAGAAAACTAAACATGATGGAAGCACCTAATGAAGATTGTTACTTGGAATGTTAATTCAGTACGGGCTAGACTGCACTTGTTCACCCCTTGGCAGATGCAACTGGACCCGGATGTAATTTTATTTCAAGAGTTAAAGTGCCAGGATCATGACTTTCCGTTTGGTTTTTTTGAAGAGCTAGGCTTTTCTTGCAAAGTATTGGGAGAAAAGTCATACAACGGTGTCGGAATTTTGTCCAAGTATTCAATCGAGGATGTAACAAGGGGGCTGCCGACATTTAAAAGCAATCCAGCTGCGCGCTACATCGAAGCCGTAATAAATGGCAATGTGCGCGTCGCCAGCGTCTATGTTCCAAATGGCGGGCTGGTCGTCAACTCGAAAGAATATCTTCATAAGCTGGAGTTTTTGACGCGCCTAAAAGAACACATGGCCGAGCTAAATAAAAACAACGAGGTAGTGTTGATTGGAGGCGATTACAACATTACTCCTGACGACTTAGACGTATATAACCCGAAGGCCTGGCACGAGCGCGTTTGCTGCACGACAGAAGAGCGCATGCACTTCAAGGAATTACTCGCAGCGGGATATGACGACCTTTTAAAAAGTGCGCTAGATCGCCAGAGTCAAACAATTAAGGCTCGCCCATTTACATGGTGGGATTACCGCGGGAGTGCCTTCACGAATAACTTGGGGCTTAGGATTGACCACTTTTTGGGAAATTCTTTTGCGCAATCCGCTGTCGGCAATGTCTTCGTGGATACTTGGCCTAGGAAAATGCTGCGTCCATCAGATCATGCACCAGTTGTGTGTGATCTTAATGTTGGTTCATTGGAATAGGCCTCGTTAGAAAAATATATTCCGTCGAGCTAAAAGTGTTGCACGTTGGCATCAGCTCGAAAAAGCAAAAGTCAAATTTTTGAGGTTTTAACTCTTTTAATGTTTTTATGATATCTAACGCTTTCCCATCTGAAACACACAGGACAAAACTCTTTTATTCGCAGGGATTTTTGGCCTGAAATAATCCTGTATTTCATATGGGAACCTTATATTAACATTCTACTAATGTCTGTTTTCGCCAGCTTGAAAGATTAACATAATTTAAAGACAATAATCGACAGATATTAGTAGAAGCTTAATATATGGTCGGGAAGAGAGGATTTGAACCTCCGGCCCCCTGCACCCCATGCAGATGCGCTACCAGGCTGCGCCACTTCCCGAGGACACGAATCTAAACTTTTATCCTACTATTAGCTATACCAGAAATTATCGATGCTATATACCCAATCGCAAAAAATTTGTTGGCTCCCTGCGCGAAGAATCATTCAATTTATTAAATGGAAATCTGCTTCGTGTATATTCTCAGAAACTCTGATTTTGACGCTTTTGAAATAAGTGTATTGCATAAAATATAACAACTGGTGTATATGTAAAGTATGTGGAGGTTCTATCTATTTTTGAGGCTAATATGAACAAAATTGTAATATGTGCTGCTGGATTGTTTGGTTTGTATTCTTCTGTCAACGCTGCAGTGGATGCGGTAGATGTGCCACGATATGATTTTTTTGCAGGCCGACGTCTTCCTGATGGGATTACAGTTCTTGAAGGAAAAGAGCATTTTTTAAGGGTCATCAGAGAAACGATTAATAATCTACAACAACGATATAGCGACAACGAATTTAGAGAAAAATTTCCTCATGATTATTTTGGCGGCGTGTCCCATTTAGCAGAAACGGTTTACGATCTGTACAGAGTTGCAGGCTGGCGCGGCATGGAAGAAGTTCAGGCAATGGATTTTGCCGTAGGCCTGAAGCGCGCATTTTATTATGCGGATTCATTTGAAAGAGCGGAGCGTGATGGAACGTGGGGCCCTGGTGATAGAGAAGGATCGCTTGCTGGTCTCGAGCGTGCCTGGGAAATGATTCCTGCGGTAATTGATTATGCTCAAAAGTTGCTGGACTATGCGTCTAGGTAATATTTCGTTCCAGCCTTAAATAATTTCAAATATTATAGCATTTATTAAAACTTGTAACACAAACCGCTTTTTCACTCAGAGAAACTATCTTATCTCTGTATGGAATAGCGGCTGTTTTGCGCGTTGCATAAACCATACAGAAGTTGCATAAACCATACAGAAAGTGTCTTTTCCTAAAACTCTGATTTTGAATGATTCATAAAAAATATGTATTGCTAACGATCTAATGGATAGCGTATGCTAACCCACATGGGATTTACACTTGGATGGAGATGGGAAATGAATAAAATTATAGTATGTGTTGCTGGGGCGTCGTGTTTGTATTTTTCTGCCAACGCTGCAGGGCCTGCGGTAGATGTACAACAGCGTGATCCTTTTAAAGACCGTTTCATTGATAATAAGCGTATGGAAGGAACAGAACATTTTTTTAGTTTTCTCCATGGAACGATTGATAAGCTAAATGCACTCTATGACATACCCGATAGCGAAGTGGATACTATTCTAAATCGTCCTAGTGGTTATTTGAGTAAATTGGACTATTACGCATCTCTTCTTCCCCATATGTACATCTGTGCATTCTGGGGCGGCGATGGATACGACGAGGCATTGGATTTGGAGGATGCTCTACTTCGCTTACATATTAATTTTATGAGATTTGAGCCGGGGCCAATTGACGTAAATGATCTGGAGGGTTATAATAGAAAAATTAGCAGACTTGAGTGGGCTCGGGAGATGATTCCTGCTATGATTGGCTGTATCAAAAAGTTGCTGGTCCATGTGTCTGGTACGATTTCAGCTCAGCCCTAAATAATTTCAAATATTCTAACATTTATTAAAACTTGTAAAACAAACCGCTTTTCCACTCAGAGAAACTATCTTATCTCTGTATGGAGGAGCGGCTGTTTTGCGTATTGCATAAGCCATACAGAAATAGATTGAGACTTCTATGCCATCATACTATGGTTAGCACAGTTACCCTTGCTTTTGGTGCATAATGGTTACAGCCTTTGCGTGGAATTTCTTGCAGCGATACTCTATTGTATGCGCAGCGTCGTTATATCTTACGAAACTGTTTATAAGTGCCCTTGTTATAAAGTTTGGTTCATTGCGTCCCCTATCCGTTTTGTACCAAGTTGCCCCAAGTACACCAAAAGCGATTGGGGCTTTTTGTTGTTTGTGTGCAGCTGCATTTTCGACACTATTGTGCGAATGGAATAACGTAGGAAAAGGCAGATCGTTCTTCTTT
>JAISCJ010000072.1 GCA_031265645.1 Holosporales bacterium
TAAAAATATATCAATTGCCGTCCAGAATGTTTACGAAAAAGCTGTAGATCTATTCACGCAGCTGGAGAATGTTGCAAATGATGAGGACGTAACGACGCGGATGCAATGCTACGAAGAGACTCAAAAGAAATGGTTAGAACGAGTAGATGCAAATTTACAAATATTATCTGACGCTTTAAGTCACCAACGAATACAAATTGGATATGAAGAGTTTCCGATAAAAAATATGACGCACACATTTCGCGTTTTTCCAGCAAGCGGCTCATTTGGTGGGTAATGCGTGTCGTCTACTTTCTAGCTTAATATTTCAGGTCAGACTAGGTGAATATTTCAGGTCAGAATCGTTGCAATGACTCGGATGTTTCCCGAGTTTTAAGCGGGATTGGTCTAACCTGTTTCTAGGTCGGGACAAACTCACTGAGTGTGCATTCTTGTTTTTAAAGCGAACAAGCATAAAACGGGCTGTTTGTATTATCTTTTATTTAAATGCGTGCGTTATTGCTCATCACCAAATACAATCTCCAACGTGGGTGTAAATATGATGCTGTAGCGTTCGAGATGGAAGCAACAGGGCAAAATGAAGTGTCAGAGCAGTATTCAGTCGGGCTATTGGCCAGCCTGATTGATTACGGTCGAGAATTTTACGATACGGTTATAAACAAGCGGGAGTACCATTTGTTTGACCCGATGATTAGCGATCGTTCATGTCAACTTCGTGCAATTTGGTTAGCTGAGTATTGTCGGAGCCGTAGTCCTAGCTCTATATTGTCGGACGAGGACGCTCTGATCTTTGGACTCAGCCGATTTTTAATAGAGACTGCAAATTTTTTAGACAATGAAGTAACAGGCAGGGTGCCCGTTAGCTCGAATGTGAAACTTTGGCCTGAGGCCGTTTGCAAAATAGAGGGCGCAAGCAAGCGTCGGCATTTTTGGGGCGTTGCCAAGTCGATAATTCAAAACCGCATATTAAAAGATTTACTCCACATATTTTCTACCATTCCAAGTGAAAGCATTCTAACACAAGGGTTGTTTTGTGCTCCACAAGACCAAGTGAAGCACGAAATTTTGTACTTACTAGAACACACGTCGGAATTTTGCTTTTCAGAAATAAGAGTTCCAATGCTTCACTTTTTTCCAAGTTTAGTTCTCGTTGCGTCTCTTGTGTCTGCTCATAATTTTCCAATTGTAGTTGTTGTCCGAGAAATCGAGCCTTTGCGTGGCAAGCTGTTTTGCAGAAGAAGGCACGTGTTTTGTTTTATGTACGACGATTCGTTGAGGGCTTTGACACAAGTCCCTAAAGAAAAAATCACGAAGGATGAACCGATTATTATCTTTCTGTCACATTCTTACGCGAAAATTGCAAAAGAGCGTGCTGTATACGATATTGGAGGAAATTTTTTGAATAATTTGAATACGTTATTTGGTGTGAATGCGAAACTATTCGACTATATATACGCAATTGCCGCGACGCATTCTGGACTTGCAGATTCACCAGGAGGATCCAATAAAATCGATGGCGCTCCCGTTTTAACTGAGTTAGCTCGGCAATATGCAGGGTTCGCGCACCAAACGAATTTGGTTTCGAGCAAAATAATTTGTGACTACCAAATGCTTTCAAATGAGCAGTTGGGGCAAGACTGCTTGGATAATACGCCATTTAGGATAACTCATGTTTTTGGAGGGGGTGTACAATGTTTAGAATCAGATTAAGTCCAAGATGTTCAATCTCGGCCAGGGGAGGCGAGGAGTTTTTGTATTTCTCTGGAATCTCTGTTGCTTCATATGCTTCAATTAGCAACATGTTCTTGGGATATTCTGTGTATTTAGAATCGGGGCTTTTCGGCGCAATTATTGTGTTTTTTATATCGTGCACCACTTTGTATACAACATCATTGGCTTTGTTGCGGGCATCTATTCCGAATCATTTTACTTCGCTGGATGTCGTTTACCATTATTTTGGACGCCAGGGCGCGCAGTTGTGTGCGATTGCGCTCACATTGATGTTTTTAGGATGGTTTCTTTGGCAATTGGGTTTTTTGGTGCACTTTATCAAACACTATGCAATCGTTAGGATGCCGATATTGGACATTTTTTCAAGTGAAAAGATTGGCGTGTCCGTTGGTTTGCTGTGTTGCGCTTTCGCTTGTACGGAAAAGGCTGGTTTGCGCATTATCAGCATAGTGTTTGTGCCAATCTTGTTGCTGTTGTTGGTAAGTTTGTTTTTTTTCATCCCATTTGACTCTCATACACCAGTTGCAAAGCTAGCCACCATCGATTTTTCTGCTCTATCAATATTGTGTAGTAGTATTGTTGCGCTGATAATGTTTTCCCCTACGTTTTTTAAAACAGCAAGTTCTATCGAAGTTGTTACGCGAAGCATAAAATTCACGTATTTAATATTACTTCCGTTCTTTTACATTTCTGGCGTTATTTTTGGCATATATTCACCGTCACATGATATTTTGAAATTAGCAATTATGCCACATGGCATAGGACCATTTATTCTCATAATGTACGTATCGATATGCGTTTTGAACATAGGCTCAACTGACTTATTATATTGCGCAGGCATTGTTCAACAAGTAACATCGTCAAAGAGTAAAATGCCTGTAATATTTCTGCTTAGTTCAATTAGCATCTTGTTCTTCGGACTAGTTAATTCTGGAATCAATGAAGACATACGCTACGTTGAAGCACTAGGAAGCATCGTTGTGGGAATATTGGCGATTGTCCTAACTAAAGTCATCTATAGCAACTATAAACTCACACAAGAAACGTTAGAACAGCAACACGGAAATTACTTCGCACTGATTGTTGCTTATTGTGTTGGGCTACTAGTGTTATTGGGAATGTTTAAAATTACTGGTGTTCCGTTTTTTGATGTTGCTCTTACTGCTGCGATTGTAACTATGTACAACATGAAAAAACCGAATAGGCTAAAGTTTTTATCTTACATAGTCGGAGCGTCAGCACGATTTAGACGCAACTAATTATTAATCATTATATATTTTACTACGTATCCGTTGTAGCTAAAATGGATCCGGCCGGTAGAGAGAGACAGTGATTAAAATTGCGTTTTGTTTACAATCAGCAAGTTGGCATTTTGATTTACGCCGTGAGGATGATACAATCTACCTGTAGTCCCCGTTATACGGGTGTGTAGCTCAGTTGGTTAGAGCGCCGGCCTGTCACGCCGGAGGTCGCGAGTTCAAGTCTCGTCACTCCCGCCAATGTATCCTGTTTCTGAGAGGCGTTTTATGGATGCCCAAGAGCCTGTTTCCGGGGCCAGTTTTGATGTTAGCTTTATGCGGGTGGTCCTAGGGTTAGCTCAGAAAGCGTTCAGTGCTGGAGCTGTTCCTGTCGGTGCGGTAATCACGCGAGGCAAGTCCATTGTTGCGCAAAGCCACAACAGCTTTGAATCTGCAAACATTCCTGATTCAATTCGCCATGCTGAAATTGGGGCAATTGAATTAGTCAGGATTCGAAAAGTCGTATTTGGGGCATACAACTCGTCCTTTGTTTCATCTCACAGTGCGGCAGTATCGCGTCCTTGTCTTTTTTCAGGAGAGATCATCGGTGGAGTAATGGAGTCAGATTGCAGCGATATAATCTCGCAGTTCTTTCAGCGCAAAAGATAAACGTTGGTTTCTAAAACGGCACTGTGTATAGGCTTCGTTAGGAAAATATGTTTAGTCGAGCGGGCAGTGTTGCACGTTAGTATTATGCTTTTACTAATGTCTGTCTATTCTTGCCTTTAATTTATGTTAAATTTTTAAGCTGGCGGATACGGAGATTGGTAAAATATTAATATCAACGCTAAAAAAGCAAGAGTAGAATTTTGGGGTTATTAACTCTTTTTTAATGTTTTTGTGCTATACAAATCCATCCCTAACCCCCACCCACCCTGGGGTTTTTTAGCGGTGGCGCCACACATCTCATTACAATTGTCCCCCACAAAAGGTAAACAACGCAACCTACTCGGCACATTTTTCGGCACACTATTTTTTATTATGTTGCACAAAAACATCATTTCGCTCATTTCGCTCACTACGCTCATTGCGTTTATTCTTGGTATTTTTTAATTTTCCTAAAGAGCCCTAATATTTATGTGCGATTTGTAATTGCAGAGACTATAAATGGTGCAATGTCTACTATCGTAAATTGTGCACTGCTAGGAAATGTGTTTGTGGTAATCCAGGCATCGATGTCATTCAGCAACGGCCAGACTGGCGCTATCACTGTGTGCGTGATTACTGCAATTATATGCTTTGTTCCGATATTTTTAATGCATGAGACTGCAGCTCTAAGAGTCTCCCCAGATGCAACAATGTCGTCGACAAGTATGCAAAAGTCTCGAGTCTTCAAGCATTCGTTTATATCAAATTCGTCTCCGCAGCTCATTATTTGAATGTCACATGAATGATCTTTCCTGCGCATTTTATTTGCAACAATTACAGGAGCATGGAGTTCTTTGGCAATTTTGTGTGCACGCCACGTTGCACCTCTGTCTGGTGCAAACACAAAACAATTTTCATGTCCTCCCGTAAACGTTATGATCTGCTCGGCGAATAATTTCGCTGGATATAAATTGCAAATTCTAGGGTCGTGCGAATTGTGAATGTCCAGAGCCACAAAATGAACATTTGTATAACATGGTAGAGCAGTCTGGGTGTTTTGATGAGAAATCACACTGGACAGCATTACATCGAGTAAATACGGATTTCGAGCATATGGCATGTAGGGCAAGCATATAATCAATTCAGATAGGCACCTAATTGCGGCTTGGTGCATTTTCGCTTGAATTTCTCGAGACAGGCTTAATGCGCTTGTGTACGTGTGATACGGAGACTGCAATTGGAGCAACACGTGCTGCGAGGAAGGCGTTATTGCCGGCCAATCAAATTGCATTTCTCCATCTGGGTGACATGTCGTACGGATGCTCGAGAATGCGATTTTATTACGCTGGAGACATGATGCAAACGAGGCACTTAATGAGCTGTGTTCTCCGGCAATAAACCACATGGATCACCAACATTGATCGATTAAAGAAATAAAAGGCGATGAAATCAATCTGAACGCGCATAGGTTGAATATTGCGAGCGCTTTGGCATTTTTCGCATTTTTAGTGTTCATCATCAAACGTCGCAGTGTAATATAATGCATGTTTTAAAAATTGTAGAAAATGACGAGCATTTTTACAATACTTCGATTGGTTTAAAGTTGTTTCACTTCTGATGCGTTGCGTTTGGTAGGCTATTATTAAGTGGCAATCTCACAAAAAACTTCTTTACCTGTTGCTCTAGTGCCACACGACGCATCTAAAAACGAAAAAACTTAAATCAAAAATTTACGGGCTGATACGAGATTGGCATACTGGCGTTAGTGGTTTGGAGAGGACTGCGTTGGATTTGCTCCTGATTACGGGTATCCGCGCTGGCTTCTTCTTTACGGGTCATTTATTCAAGGAAGGATAACAATGAAAAAAAGTTTATTATTGGGCACGGTCCTGGCCGTGATATCGGGCGATACGGGGCAAAGCCGCGTTACTGGGTTTTATGTCGGTGTCATGGGTAGCTGTAATGTGCTGCGCTTTAAGTTAATCGATGCGAGCAGCCATCCATCAGGCCAAACTGTAAAAAACAAAGCTTCGAAAGAGACTATCTACCTTTTTAACGGAGCGTCTCTGTTGCTTCCTGTAGATGGCAGTGAAGTAAGTGGTGCTGTTAATCAGGTCTTGACTGAGAGCGATTCGTTTGCTGCTCTTGAGAAGGCATATAAGGTTCGTCCATCTGCAGCGTTCTTCTTCGGTGGACAATTTCAAATCGGGCGGAATCTTTTCGTTGGTCTAGAAGGTCGAGTCTCAAAAGATTTTGGGTCATTCTTGTATGAAGGCGATGGAAAACTTCCAGCTTTGAAAGAGTTCACTGTGGCCGATGATAATAAATCAATAAAAACTAAGAGTGAAATCGCTTCGGTAAGCTGTCCGTTGAAGGTTGAAATCAATAAAAAAGTTGTTTTCGACGCTTATTTAAGGGTAGGTGCTAATATCCCTGGTAGCGATGGACGCTTTAGGGTCTATTTAGGTGGTGGCGGTGGTGCTGAACGTACCGAATTGACCGTTGCTGAGACGGGAGCCGGGTTCCGTTATATGTGTGCTGTAGCTGATTCTGCGTTGCACACAGGTAAACTTTTAACTGCAACTACTTTGGACGCTGCTAAACCAGGTGACAATGCTAGCATTGCCGCCTACTTTGGCGCAGCGTTTTTGAAAGACGCAATATATAATATGCGTGTCTTCACCGGTGTGCTTACTGATAATAAGGTATATGGAGCTAGTGCTGACGACGTTAGAAATGGAGCTACCGATCTCATTGTTGAGCCGTTCCTATATGGAGCTAATACGAATCACGAGTTTCAAGCACAGTTTAATAAGCTGTTGAAGGATCCTTCTTGCTCTATTACAAAGTGGCGTCCTCGTTTCGGCGGGATTGTCGGCTTTGAGTATGATGTGTCTAGGTCTGTTTCCCTCCGTTTCGAGTGCTCTGTCGCGTATACGAAAAAACTGAAGGTCGAACAACTTGAAACTATATCTCCTCTTACTGCCGAAGCGATCGAAAGTGGTTTTGAAAAAGCTATAAAGGACGGTACATTTACTCCCGCTATTAACCAGTTGATAGATAACGATAATGTCGCGATATTTGCTTCGGAAAAATCTAGCGAGGCCCAGAGAGATGCAATTGCGGCTAAATTTAAGGATCAATTCAAAAAAGGTCTTTCCGATGGAAAAGTTGAGCTAGGCAAGTTCAATTATGCGTATGTATTAAAGAAACAAATTGAAACGAAGTTTTCAGCTGGTGTCTCAGTTCGGTTTTAACAAACTCACCTGTGTGGTCTAAGTCAGCGGGGCAATTGCTCTGCTGGCTTTTTGTATGGTATTTTTTTTAATCATTTTATGTGCTAGCACTGCAACAACGTGGGGGGAACGTCTCAAATTTTCGGCAATGGGGGTTTTGCCTTTATCGTCCCGACGTGTATCACGGCTGCTGACTGAGCCGTTTTGCCCCCAAGCTCAATACTCCTGGCGTTTTTCTGATAAAATCGTTGACTATAGTCGGCCTATCTAGCTATTCTGCACCCAGGATAGCTATAGGAGAAATTAAGACATGAATAAAGGCGAGTTAGTGGCAAGCGTCAGTGAAAAGAGCGGTTTGACAAAAGTTGATTCGGAACGGGCAATCGAGGCTACTTTTGAATCAATTACTGAATCTCTCCAGAAAGGAGAAGAGGTTCGCTTAGTAGGGTTTGGTTCATTCTTGTGTGTGGACAAGCCCGCGTCTGACGGTCGCAATCCTAGGACAGGCGAGAAAATCAAAATTCCCGCGCACCGTACACCTAGATTTAAGGCTGGGAAGTTGTTGAAAGACGCTCTTACTTAGGGCATTTGTTCGTTATCGAATCATTCGCCACTGTGGCGACGCGTTGTGGGCTCCGTTGTTAAACAAATGGAGCCTGTTTTCGCAAATTAGTTCGCGTAGTAATTCTTATCCAACCCAGAAAACTCATCTGCACACAAAAAAATAAAGCGGATGCCCTAGTTTTATTTTTACAAATATAGAGAGGACCGTAATGGCAAAATTGATTTTCACGTATGGAGCAATGGATGCAGGAAAAACAACATCAATGCTTCAAGTTGCACACAACTATGACTCAAAGGGCTTGACGCCGCGAGTTTTTACATATAGAGGGTGTGATAAGGCTGGCGAGTGCTTTTGCCGCCTTGGTGTATCTAGGCCAAGCGACATGTTCGATAAAGAGTATTCGTTCTTGGCGTTAGATTTATCCAATGTGGCGGTAGTTTTGATTGATGAAGCGCAGTTTTTAACAAATCGCCAGGTTTTCGAATTGGGGGAAATTGCCTCGTGCAGAAATATTCCCGTTATGTGTTATGGATTGCGTACATCTTGGCAAGCGCACGTCTTTGAGGGGTCGTCTGCTCTTTTTGGCCTTGCTGACGAATTGCGAGAAATTCGCACGATATGTTCTTGCGGAAAAAAAGCAACGATGGCACACCGTACATGTGACACAACAACAAACAGCGACGAGGACCTTGGACAAGACAAGTATATATCTGTCTGTCGTGAATGTTGGCTGAAGCTAAACGGCTATTGCCGCTAATGTGTGTTGCATCCTGGCCACATTGCTTTAAAAATGAGTGAACCTTTGATCTATTATTGTGTAATCAACTCTCTCCGGCATTATATAACAGATTAGTGGGTGCCTGATTTTGCATCTTTGGCACATAGGAATGTTCGTTTTAGGAGCGTATTATGAATATCAAAAAAATGTTAATGGCAAGCTTTTTAGTTGGTCCTCTAGCAGGACACTCGGTCTCAGGGACGGGGTTTTATGTCGGTGTTCTTCTTGGTGGAACTCACGTCGGAATGAAGTCCTTCTTTAGGAAGGATGGCGCTAAAAAGGCCGATCAGGTAGAATATGGAGATGTGAAGGCTTTTGCTCCATCGTTTGGTGGTGAGTTATCCGGTGGTTTCGAGGTCTCGAGTATCTTTGTCGGCGCGAAAATATACGGTGGCGCGACAATTAAGGATCTAAAAACTGAAGAGAATAAGAGATATGGGAATATATCACTGACTTTGGGCGACGCAACGTCAGCTACAAACTACAAGTCGTTCGTAGCTCAAACGGTAAAGGTGAAGGCTTTCTACGGTGGAGCAATTCAAGTAGGCGGAAAGCTTTCTCAAGGTTGCATTGCTTATGCGTCATTTGGGGTCGAGGGAACATATGTTAAGGTGACTCAAGAAGTTGCTGTCGTTGCAGCAAATACTGACGCTGGGAAAAAGGCAACGCAGCCGGCTGTAGGGTTTGCCATCAACAACGGTTCGGGTTCGACGTATGACGGGAGTCATGAACTCTTAAAATCTTTTATTACCAGCGACGTGAAAGGACTGAATGTAGCACCTACAAATGTCGAAGTAAAAGGAAAAACATTGTTGAGCCTGGTTCCTGGAGTCGGCGGAAAGTACATATTTGCTTCAGGCGTGTTCGTTGGGGTGCAAGCAGATCTACAAATAGGTGTTAATAGCAAGGTTAATGAAGAGATGTTTGATAAAGACACGAAGGTTACGACGACAACTGGGGATACTACTGAAGTAAAGACTGAGTATACGTTCGGGTCTGCAAAATCGCAAAAGATTAATTTGTACTATAAGCAGCCAATCGGGTGCCGAGTTGGTCTAACTCTTGGTTATAAGTTCTAGCGTAAATGTAACCAGAGCTCGAAAGATAGCCTGTTTTTGATGTCGCACCTCTGCTAGCATGACAGCTGAGGTGCCTTTTTTTATGCGAAATATGAAACTCGTTGATTTGTCTGAATTTGAAGCGGTCCTAAGAGAAAATGAAGTTGTTCACGTCTTTACAGACGGGGCTTGCAGTGGAAATCCCGGCCCTGGAGGGTGGGGGGTGTTGTTGCGCCAAGGAGACATTGAAACAGAACTGTCAGGCGGCGATTTAGCCACTACAAACAACCGGATGGAATTGATGTCCGCTATAGAGGCTCTTAGAGTAATTCCGAAGTCAGGAGTAGCCTTGATCACAACAGACAGCCAGTATTTAAAAAACGGCATAGAATCGTGGATTGCAACGTGGATGCGAAATGGCTGGAAAACATCTGCAGGACAACCAGTCAAAAATCAGGATTTGTGGGTTGATTTGCAAAAATTTTGCAAAGAACGACGAGTGACATGGGCTTGGGTAAAGGGACATAGCGGCAATCCCGGGAATGAGCGGGTAGACACGCTTGCAAAGCAAGCACTTGCACGCACAATAATTACGGGGCGGCGCTAAATTGTAATTTTTTTAAGCGCATAAAAAATAATCCTGAGTTTCATATGGGAGCCATCCAGTCCACACAGCATTCTGCTTTTTTTTGTATTTTCCGTTATAATCTGACAGGAAAAGAGTTTTATGGTTTGTTGAAATGAATTATTGCGACAAAGGTAGTTTTGACCGTAATCCGATCGATGAGCCGGAAGAGATGGTTAAAAGTGAGGAAAATCGCAATTACTGCGGTTGCGGTTGTTCGGGCGATCATGCCAGCGATGTTCAGGATGATGTAAGCGAACGAACGGAATACTCGGAAGCATATGTTGCTGACCTGAAAAGCCAATACATGAGAGCTCTTGCTGAAATTGAAAACACTCGCCGACGAGCTCAGAAAGAGAAGGAAGACACCATAAAATTTGGTGCAACTGGTTTGGCGCGAGATATAGTTCCATTTGTTGATAATTTAGATAGAGCATTGAAAAATGTTCCAAGCGGAGATCTAGGCACGGAAATAACACCGTTTATTGATGGCGTGAGCATGATATTTCGCGACGTAACCAGCATTTTAGAAAAGCACGGAATTGTTAAAATTGAGACAGATGGCAAGCATTTTAACCCTGAATTTCACCAAGCCGTATCCGAAGTAGCTGCAAAAGGAGTTGCTAGCGGGACGATAATCGAAACGCTGCAAGCAGGATATGTTATAAATGGGCGCCTGCTTCGTGCTGCTATTGTTTCTGTTGCAAAGTAATAAATTATGTTTGGATCCTTAGCAGACAAATTAGCCGGAGTATTTGATCGCCTACGTGGAAAGGGATTTTTAAACGAGGACGATATAAATAGCGCCCTTCGTGATATTCGCATTGCATTGATTGAAGCAGATGTAGCAATTCCTGCGATAAAGGAGTTAATGGCACGCGTAAAAGAGCGAGCCCTGGGACAAGAGGTCTTTAAGAGCGTGTCTCCTGGACAGATGGTCGCAAAGTTTGTGCATGATGAAATTGCGGCGTTTTTGGGCGAGTCCGCGCCTCTTAGCTTTAGAGCAAATTCTCCGTTTTCCTATATTTTTATTGGCTTACAGGGTGCAGGAAAGACTACATCTGTTGCAAAAGTTGCAAAATATTTAACGCAACATCGCAACGTGATGACTGCTTCATTAGACGTATACCGTCCAGCAGCGCAGGAGCAACTTGCCGTCTTATCTGAAAGCATCGGAGTTAAGAGCTTGCCAGTTGAAAAAAATCAAAAGCCGTTAGAAATTGTGGATCGGGCCATTGCTTTTGCAAGGAAGGAAAACATAGACATAATCCTGTTTGATACGGCTGGACGATTGCATGTTGACAACGAAATGATGCAAGAGCTTGTTTTTGTTCATAAAAAGATTTCAGCCGTAGAAACGTTGCTTGTCTTGGATTCATTAATGGGACAAGAGGCGGTCAACACGGCGAGGGCTTTTGGTGATCAAGTCCCGCTAACAGGCCTAATATTCACTCGTGCGGATGGCGACGCGCGTGGAGGAGCCGTTTTATCTGCTAGATTTGCCACAGGGTGTCCCGTAAAATTTTTAGGGACAGGCGAACATGTTAATAAACTTGAATTGTTTGATTCTGGACGCATAGCAGATCAAATTTTAGGAATGGGAGACGTCATAAAGTTTGTTGAGGCAGCAGAAAAGCTGGCTTCAGATGATGCTGCGAAAAAACTGCAAAAACGCATGGAAAAGGGTTTTTTTAACCTACACGATATGTTGATTCAGTTGGAAGCGTCCATGCAAGAAGGAAGTTTTTCCGATATTTTATCAAGTGGATTCTTGGGAAAGGGAGCCACAGAAATGCTGGAATCTAACGATTCAAAGCTAATCGTGAAGCGAAATATTGCTCTGATAAAATCTATGACTCCTAAAGAACGGACCAATCATAAGATTTTGAACGCGTCCCGGCGGAGGAGGATTGCTTTTGGCGCTGGACAGACCGTTGCAGAATTAAATCGGTTCATCAAAACCTTTGAGACGCTCCAAACGCTGATAAAGCGAACGTCAAAAGGCAAAGGGCTAGGAATTTTAAATATGTTTAACTCTGCACGTAGATGATCACGCTCATGAACATACTGTGGCTTATGCACAGATTAAGCTTTCACTAATGTTCGTGGCCATTGATCTTTAGTGAATTATCATAGCGATTGTAGTAGCATACACTAGTTGAAAGTTAATATTAAGCTTCTACTCATGTCCGCCAGCTTAGGAATTTTACATAATTTAAAAGCAAGAATCGACAGACATGAGTAGAAGCTTAATAACATGGGTCTAAAATAACCCTATTAGTTGCATACAAACCGTTGGAAGTAACACATTTGATGCAAGCTATGCAGAAAAATAGTGATGTAAAATTGCGCATGTTTTTAACCGAAATAACCATCCCCACCTCTATCAGAATACATTTTCAGTATTTTTGACAAGAGGTGGGGAGTGATGGGTCCGGTTATCTTATCCCATTAATGCTTGAAGCCTTGCAATCTCCTGCTTAGCAGCGTCAAGCTTCTGCATCACAGCGTCAAGCTTCTGCTTAGCAGCATCGCGCTCCTGCTCAGCAACATCAGCCCTCACCTTAGCCGTGTCAAGCTTCTGCTCCGCAGCATCGGCCCTCACCTTAGCCGTGTCTAGCTTCAGCTCTGCAGCATCAGCCCTCAGCTTAGCAGCGTCGCGCTTCTGTTCTGCAACACGAGCTCTCTGCTCTGCGACTTTACGACGCACCGCTATAACCTGGCATTCTTGTTTTAAATTTTGATGATAGATTGTAGGATCCTCATTGTAACATGGGTCTAAAATAACCCTATTAGTTGCATACAAACCGTTGGACATAACACATTTGATGCAAGCTATGCAGAAAAATAATGATGTAAAATTGCGCATGTTTTTAACCGAAAGAACCATCCCCACCTCTATCAGAATACATTTTCAGTATTTTTGACAAGAGGTGGGGAGTGATGGGTCCGGTTCTCTTATCCCATTAATGCTTGAAGCCTTGCAAGCTCCTGCTTAGCAGCATCTAGCTCCTGCATCACAGCATCGCGTTCCTGCTCAGCAACATCAGCCCTCAGCATCACAGCATCGCGCTCCTGCTCTGCAGCATCAGCTCTCTGCATCACAGCGTCAAGCTCCTGCTCTGCAGCATCAGCTCTCAGCATCACAGCGTCAAGCTCCTGCTCTGCAGCATCAGCCCTCTGATTTGCTACATCAATAATTTGATTCGCAGTGTCGAGCTCCTGCCGAAGATCTTCACTTGTCTGCGTCTGCATTTCAAGTCGGTCTTGCATAAAATGAGCCCCGCGTATCACCGCATCCATCCGTGTCGTCAAAACTGAAAGCAAAGCAGAGCAGCTTTCTGTTTGGAGTACTAGCTCACGATTTCTGTCTCTAGATTCTCCAAATAGATGGTACAGCGTCCTTTTTTCTTGCTCGTCCCGAACTACCGACTCCGTTAGGTCCCCACACCGAACGATCAAGAATTCAAAATCTGATCGATCCTCCCGGCTTCGCGGTCGGTCTGTACTCATAACCTGAATGATCTCTCTCACATCGGCTACAATCTCGCATGTTTGCTGCTGTGCGAACGAGGGCTGGAAGGCTATGACAAGCAACGCTCCGGCCTTTTTGGCTAGTGATGTCTTTTTGAACATGACTCTTCTCCTTTTTAAGTGTTCATTGTTACAATAACAATGGCGCCCTGCCATCAACGCGATGGCGTCGAGTGGAGGCCTTTACTTCCCCTCCACCGATGACATCATATAGCATTTGATAAAATAAATGCAAAATAAAAATAAAAAGCGTAGAAATCTGCACCCAGAAACCGGATGCCTTAAGGGGCACGTCCGGTTTGGGAGGGGCGACAGCAATGTGTGCTGTCTGCTCTCGGAAGCGTAATAATTTCCATCACATTAGAAATATACGAGCAACGGAGTGCTAGAAAAAATTGCTAGTGTTACGTTATTCTTATTGGCATGGGAAATATGACGAGGGGCTTTGGTGGCGAATTTCGACCAGGTAATCCAGGAAATACTATCAAAAACACCTTTGGTAGACTTGATTGGTATGGACGTGCGTCTGCAGAGAAAGGGCTCAGATTTCGTTGGCTTGTGCCCCTTTCACCAAGAAAAAACGCCATCGTTCAATGTAAGTGAAATAAAAAACTACTACCATTGCTTTGGTTGCGGAGCCCACGGGAACGCGATCAATTATGTAATGAATAAATCAAACATTCCCTTCAAAGAAGCAATAACAATATTAGCCGCCAAAGCTGGCGTTCAATTGCCGCGATTCGATGGTTCTACCCCAGGGAAACGTAAGCCGAATCAAAACCAGCAACTAGTTGAAATTCATCAAATCGCAAACGAATATTTTCATGCAACACTTTTAAATGGCGAGAATTCATCGCCAGCAAGGAGATATTTGCAAAATAGGCAAATATCCAAGCAAGTGGTTGAACAGTTTTCATTGGGTTATTGCGATGGAAAGTTGAATAAGCAATTGCTCAGTTTGGGATATTCGCAGGACATATTAGTTCAATCCGGGCTAGTAATCAAAGACGAAAAGAATAAAACTCTTCGTGATCGCTTTTTTAATAGATTAATGTTTCCAATATTTGATATCCAAAATCGTACGATTGCGTTCGGAGGGAGAATTATTGGAGAGGCAAGCCCACATGCACCAAAATACTTAAATTCTTCGGATACTCCAATATTTCATAAGGGATACAACCTATACAACCTTAGTCAAGCGGTGAAACATGCAAAAAGCGCGCCGCTGATTCTTGTTGAAGGTTATATTGACGTGATTGCGATGGTTTCGCATGGCTTTCCGCAGGCCGTTGCGTCGTTGGGTACCGCGTTAACTGAGTCACAAGTCGAAATTTTATGGAAATATTCGGACAGACCAATTTTGTGCTTTGACGGAGATAGTGCGGGTATACATGCGTCAATTCGCGTTGTCCGAAAATTGGTCCCAATCCTGAGGCCTGGAAAAACTTTGTTTTTTTGTTATTTGCCAAAGGATTTAGACCCGGATGAATTGCTACGAACGCGTGATGCAAGCGTTATGCAGCAATGTTTGGATCGGGCGTTCCCTTTTGCAGATGTGCTGTGGCGCGACCTAGTCTCAAAATATGAACAAAAAAATGCAAATAGAGAGCGATGGATTCCCGAAGACAAAGCTGCATTAAAAATGGATGTGCTAAATACAATTAAGCTAATTCGAAATTCAGAACTTCAAGGGCAATATAAGCAGTTGTTTTTAGAAAAATTAGATGCGTTGCATAAGCCAGGAACAAAAATTAAGCCCGTCTCGAACTGCGTGCGTTTGTCGTCTCAATTGAAGCCGCAAAAATCACTCGGGCCTAAAATTTTGCTTGGCATAATATTACGGAAACCAATTGTTCTCCAATATGTTGATGAATTATTGGCCTTGGTGGAGTATTCTGATTCAAATTTGTTAGAAATCAAAGATTGGTTACTTAGTTCATCATGTGACAGCTTAAGCGATGCAACATTTCTTCAACAGTGCGACATCTTTTTAAATGTGATTGGAATAAAATCACTGCAAGTACACGCGCCATTTGCGTTTGAAGAAAACATTTCAACAGATTTTATCGTAAAGAGATGGAGAGAGATCTGGTTTTGCACAATAGGTTATAGTACCATCAAACGTGATTTCAGGCTTATTGGAAATGATCTCAAGAAAAGCTTTGATGAAAAATCTTGGGAACAGATGAAGGCGCTGTTTTCTAACATAGGCAGTTTTAATTAGCACGTGGGATTTCCTGCAATGGAGGGTAGCACATGACGTCAAATAGTTCAGAATACGTAGCGGAAAAAGATGAACATAAGGATTTAGATCCTGTTGTTGACTTTCGCAAGTCTAATCCTGCGATACGGAAGTTAATAACGATTGGCAAGGAACGCGGTTTTATTACATATGACGAATTAAACAGCGCCATTCCTGATGGGAGTTTAACTTCGGATCAGATGGAAGAAGCTATGGTCATGTTTTCTGATATGGGCATAAGTCTTGTTGAAACTGACGAAGTTGATGAACAGTTCATGGATGACTTTTCTGACATGGGCGAGCTGTCAAGCTTTTCAGCGGATGAGCAAGGGCAGGAAGAGCAAGAAGAAGTTGATCGGCGCGATGACCCTGTTCGAATGTACTTACGGGAAATGGGTAACGTTGAATTGCTTTCGCGCGAGGGAGAAATTTCGATTGCGAAACGCATTGAATCTGGGCGCGAGCAGATGATAGGAGGCTTGTGTGAAAGCCCTGTTACTGCGGAGCTTTTCAAAAAGTGGAATGCTCTTTTAACTGGAAAGAAGTTGTATATTCGTGACCTAATCGCGCTGGATTCCAGCAGCGATGAGTCTAAACGAGCTCCTGGGGACGCTGATTTTTCGGAATCAGATGTAGGCAATATAGATGAAGCAAACGCAGATAAGAGCCCAGAGGAGGAAGAGGCTATTCGCACAAGGGTATCTCTTTTTTTGGAAAGTTATTGCGACCAATACAAAAAGTTGGAAGCTATTCAGCAGGCGTTTATTACCAAGCATGGGCATATGCACTGGGAAAAAGATGAGCGATACCAGGAAGAAAAACTTAATACGATCGCGGCTTTTCAAAAAATGCGATTACACGAGCTACGTTTAGATGAGTTGATGAAAAACCACAGCGAAATAATCAGAAGCGTTGTCACTCTGGAAACGGGCCTTCTGCAAAAAGCGGAAAAAATGGGAATTAAAAGAGAAGCCTTCGTCGAGTATTTCGGACATGCAGAGTACGATAAGAATTGGCTCGAAATTTTTAAGAAACGAGGCGCCAATACATTTGCTGCTTTCACAAAAGATCACGAGGCGAGGCTGAATGACTTCGTTCATACTGTAGACGAAATACGCAACAAAACGCGGTTTCCGTTTAATGATTTTCGCAATTTGATCATTGTTATGCAGAAAGGCGAGCGAGAGGCGACGCATGCGAAAAAGCAAATGATCGAAGCTAACTTGCGTTTGGTTATATCTATTGCGAAAAAATACACAAACAGAGGTTTGCAATTCTTGGATTTAATTCAAGAAGGAAATATCGGGCTAATGAAGGCGGTTGATAAGTTTGAATACAAGCGCGGTTATAAATTTTCAACATACGCCACATGGTGGATCCGACAAGCTATTACGCGGTCGATTGCGGATCAAGCAAGAACGATTCGTATTCCAGTGCATATGATTGAAACAATAAACAAAATAGTGAGAACTTCTCGGCAAATGATTCACGAAATTGGACGCGAGCCAACACCTGAAGAGCTGGCCGAGCGCTTAGGTTTGCCTTTGGACAAAATTCGAAAGGTTTTAAAGATCGCAAAGGAACCTGTAAGCTTAGAAACCCCAATCGGAGATGAGGACGATAGCCATTTAGGAGATTTTATCGAAGACAAAAACGTCGTTCTGCCAATTGAGGCCGCGATGCAAGCCAACTTGCGAGATACTACTACTCGTATTCTCTCTACGCTAACGCCGCGGGAAGAGCGCGTTTTGCGGATGCGTTTTGGAATTGGAATGCACTCGGACCACACGCTAGAAGAAGTTGGCCAGCAGTTTTCTGTTACGCGGGAGCGCATTCGTCAGATTGAAGCCAAGGCTCTGCGAAAATTAAAACATCCGAGCCGGTCGCGAAAGCTTCGCAGCTTTTTAGAGGCTTAATGACTTGGCGGGCTCGGCGCCAAACATGGACGCAATGGAGCGCAGGGCAGGTGAGGGGCAGCAGGGCAGGGCAGTGCAAGACCGATAGATAGAGTAGTCGCGCAGGACAAGGTAGGGTCGGAGCGGGTAGATGGCGAGGATAGCAAGCGCAAGGCATGGTAGGGGCCAAGCGCAGGGTCAGGGATGAGGTACCCTGATGCGCCATCGCACAATTGAGACGGAGTCACATAACACAATGATTTTGAATGTTATTCGAACCAGCGCTCTACTATTGTTATCCGCGTGCACTAGTCTCGACCGGGCCATTCCTCGAGATAAATCCACAGAAAGGCGTCACAATTTCGGGTCAATGTCCGGACCGAATGGGATCGTGTTCAATCTTGGGACCCCCCCTTCGCCAAAAAGTGAATCGACCAAGAATTGTGCCGTAAACAAGTTTTTGTGGAAGGGGGCGCTTGATACAATTAGGTTCATGCCAATTTCATATGCACGTCCAGACAAAGGGCGAATCGCAACAAGCTGGTATATCGACCCTAATAAAGAGGAGATTCGAGTTCGCGTCACAATCCAGATCATTGGAGAAGTGCTTAGAGCAGATGCAGTAAAAGTCTTTGTTGAGCGACAGAAATTGGACAAAGGAACGTGGACAGACTACAGATTATCTGCGCAGGAATGCGCAAAATTTGAGTTGTTGATTGTAAAACGGGCAAGACAACTGTTTAAACGCAAGCAATCGCTTGGCTAAAAACACCAAAGAGCCTCCGTCATATTTTTTTATGTATTCAATTTTGCTAGCGTGTTTTATGTCTTGTACCAAGTCATGTGTGGAGCGATGCAAGCGCAGCTGTTGCCTATGAAATTAAGTGATGATTACTCTTTAGCAAAGTGGATCGTTGCGCCGTGTAATGAGCTGGCGTCCAAGTGGGTTCTTCAATGTACGAATGCCGAAATGAGCCGAATGGCTTACATTTGCGGCGACTTTGGCAAAACACACTTAGCTCATATTTTTTCTCAATTGCTATGCGGGCGAGTTGTTACATCTCAAGATGAACCACCGCGTCAACTGCTTCTGGATATTGCAGGTACAAAGCAAGAAGTTGCGCCGCATGAATTAGTTGACAGTCGAGTAAACTCAATGCCTCCTGCCAGCGCTCCTGATTTTGAACGTTTAGAAGGAAGCCTTCCGACAAAAATCGACGCAATTGCAATCGACCCCGTTGAAAACTTTGACGAAAAATGGCTTTTCGATGCATTTAATATTTTGCGAGAAAACAATAGCTATGCTCTATTTACGTCTCGGCTACCTGCTTCGCATTTTGATTTACTGGACCTCAGGTCTCGAATGATGTCTCTTCCATCATTTCACTTGGGAAACCCTGACGACTATATGATCAAATGTGTTATTGCAAAACGCCTCAACGATTTGGGCGCACTTGTTGACGACGGGACTCTCGCTTACCTTGTAGCGCGCATTCCACGAAGCTTTGCTGCAGTAAACGAATGGGTTGAAAAGCTAAACACATACTCATCACTGCACCAATGTAGAATATCCAAGCATGTGGTTCGAATATTGCTTCAATGTAACGAGTTTTAGCATCAGTGTGTCAAATTCGTCTAAAAATCCTTTAAATATGCGCGTTAGGCTACTATACGGCTGGAGATCCGTAATAATAAGTAAGATCTCCAGCGTATGAAAGCGTTTAGCCTCTGGCAATTTGATTCTGTTTCAACTGGCGGTCTAGCGCAAAAAATTCGCGTTTATCCTTTTGATCAAGAACTATAGCGCCCTTATGTTCAAGCTTCAGAGCCCGGTGTGCGGCTCTCTGAGATTTCATATTTCCTGCCTTTATCAACATTGCTGTTGCGCGCTTTTCATCTTTAGGACCGCCGCGTCCTTCGAATAGAAACTCTGATAAATAGTATGTCGCTTCTGAATCCCCGAGCTCGGCGCCCTTTTCAAACCATGCGCGCGCTTTTGGATCGTCGCGTGGCGTTGGGTCGTCGAATGCGAAATCGCTGAACTCCATCCCCATACGTCGGCATGCATAGCCACTGCCAAGCTCCGCCGCTTTTAGGAAGTATTTGAGACTCATTCCAATGTCTCGCGGAACACCATTCCCATTATAGTAATCTTCAGCAACTCCAACTAGAGTTTCTGGATCATTACTCTGCGTTTCTAGCGCATTTTTAAGTATTTTTTGTGGGGATTCGTCCTTTTTAATCAAAGCCGCTTCTTTCGGTGAAGCAACATTCCCAAGACTCTGCCTATTTTCCGTTTGGGGGATAGGATCCCGATTTGCCTGAACACACCCTGTTACCAGTGCTGTTACGATTGTGTAACCTATTTTCGACACTACTTGCATGTACAACTCATACAAACGCATTTTTATAAGTAAATCGTAGTACAATTGATAATAAAAATAAAGTGACCCAAAATTTGAGGCCGCCCATTAAACAGCCAAGTGCAACACTAGCAATCTTGAACTAGATTAAGTCACGTTCTCAAGTTGAGTGTTCAAGGCCTGTTACATGCTCGTTCCATTTATACACCGTCCGCCGGATGGCCCAATTCAAGACCAATATCCATCCCTGCTCTGCAGAACCTACTCATGCTCCGCATTTTGACGAAATCTCAGTTTTTCGATGCTTCATCAATGGTTCGCTTTCGCTAACCTTCCTGTAACGTACCTGACTTCTTACGAAGCCTTACTCCACACCACTCAATACCAGCCGCTTTCGCAAACCAGCACCGTGTGGTGGTGGCAAATCATCTTGCTGCCTATGCCGAAGGGCCTATGCCTTATCCCTGAACCTCCTTGTCTTGACGCACGAGCAGTAACTATTTTTCCACAAATTTTCGTAATTCTCGCCGCACTCCCGAATATGTTAATTTTTTAAGCTGGCTGAGACAGACATTAGTAAAAACTTAATATTATTCCAAATCTGAAAAATAACTCGACAGAAGAACGCCTGAAAAGCGTTGCGTCGCAAGCGTTTCAGGTGATCAATCTGTCATATTATTAATGGTTTTTTGTATAAAACACCTTAGTCACAGTTGGGTGATTTCATGGAAATACATGATATAGATGTTAATACAATGTCTATTTATGGGATGCTATCATAAAGTCGTCGTGCATCGACGATATCTTCCATGTCTGGGAACCCTGAGTCGACTTGTTTCAAAATAAGTGGTCCCCAGTGCGTGTTAAGTCTATGAAGTATCACATCTTTGCGGGGAAGCCCTTGGAGAAGCGTATATAAATATTCATCGTCATTTTGCATATTGCATTCATCTGTTGGGGGTTCATTCCCCGTAAATAGGAAAAACAACTGCTTCCATCTGTCTAACGTCGGAGTACCTCCTAAAATAAAATTAACTTTCTCCTTTATTTTATAAGTAGCGTCTGTATGAACCGAATTCGGTCCGAAATTTAATTGGTCATTTATCATTCCAATAATCTTACTTTCGCAGACTACAGCTAAAACAACGCAAATTAATACCTTTTTCATATTGTCACCTAAACGATAAGTCCCAATTCAATATACATATAAAAGTACAATTGAGTCAATGTAAACCGAAGTATTGCTTACTCGCATATACGACACAACATCTTTAGACATTTGACCAAATAAGTAGTAAACATGGCATTCCGACTAAATCAGAAATGCCTGAAAAACTGTTTCTGCCAACCAATGTTATGCAAAAAGTTGTTCCGATACGCTCATGCTCAAAATGAATTAGCAGCTGTCTACTAAAAAAGACGAAAAGCTTTGTAAACGTCATTTCGAATTTTATAGAATAAACAAAAACATTCCCTGCCTTATAGCGAAAAACAAGCTTTTTTCAAAATCTCATGCGTCATCATTTTTTGTATTGGTTCACCAAGATAGAATACGGCATGTACATTATTTGGGGCCATGTCTTTGGGATTATCAGCAACGACCTGTAAAGTTAGGTGCCGTTGCGGTCTCTGTTCCACACGAAACTAACGTGGTAGTATTCCTCCGTGACTACAGTTTCGCGTCGGAGGCATAATTTTGGCGAAGGAAAGAAATGATCTTTGTGCTCTAGGGCTTGTCGCTGCTCGCGAAAAATTAAGAAGCAAAGAGATCAGCGCGGTCGAGTTAACAGAGGCGTATATTACGGCAATGCAGGACGCACGTGGCTTGAACGCGTTTATAACGGAGACGCCTGAATTAGCTAGAGAGCAGGCACAGCGTTCAGAGCAGAAGCTGATGCGCGGAGACGGGCGCTTGTTAGAAGGAATTCCCCTCGGAATAAAAGATTTGTTCTGCACAAAAAATGTGAGGACAACAGCGGGATCTAGAATTTTAGAAAATTTTGTTCCTCCGTATGAATCCACAGTGACCCAGAATTTGTTGGATGAGGGCGGCATATTTCTTGGCAAGACAAATATGGATGAATTTGCCATGGGGTCTGCTACCATTACTAGTTATTTTGGGCCAGTTATTAGCCCCATTCGTAGTACAACCTCCATTGACAAAGACCTTGTTCCTGGTGGGTCTTCTGGCGGGTCTGCGGCGGCAGTGGCGGCCAATATTGTTATTGCTGCAACTGCATCTGATACGGGAGGGTCCATCCGACAACCAGCATCGTTTACAGGAACCGTTGGCATAAAGCCTACATATGGACGATGTTCTCGGTATGGAATGATGGCATTCGGTTCGTCTTTGGATCAAGCGGGCCCGATTACAAGAACTGTTCGAGACGCAGCGATAATGCTTAGCGTCATGGCTGGGTATGATGCTAAAGATTCAACTTCATTGAACGTACCCAAACAAAATTATTTTGACGCATTGCAACCATCTGCGAAGGGATTAAAAATTGGACTTCCAGTGGAATATTTTCAAAATTTATCAGAAGACCTAACTCGCGTAATGAACAACAGCTTGGACACGTTACGCGCACTTGGGGCCGAGATTGTCGAAGTATCCCTAAAAATGTTGAACTACGCACTGCCATCATATTATGTGATCGCTCCAGCAGAGGCCTCTTCGAACTTAGCTAGGTATGACGGCGTTAAATATGGCTTTCGCGCAAGCAAAGTGGACAATGTAAACGATATGTATGACCGTACACGCCGCCTTGGCTTTGGCAAAGAAGTTCGCAGACGCATTTTTATTGGAACGCATGTGTTGTCTGTTGCCGAATATGATTCATATTATGTGAGAGCCCAGAAGGTTCGCCAAAAGATCAAACAAGAGTTTGAAGAAGTATTTCGCACTGTTGACGTGATTGTTACGCCTACGGCAACTGGTGGCGCGTTTGGTGTGGAAGAAGGGCCGAAGATGAATGCAGTAGACATGTATTTAAATGATGTGTTCACCGTGTCCCTCAATTTAGCTTGCATTCCGGGCATATCTGTTCCAGCAGGGACGACAAAAAATGGGCTCCCACTGGGAATTCAGTTCGTTGGGCCACAGCTGTCTGAACAGCGATTATTTGATGTTTCAGCTGCGTTTGAAGACGCCAATAGGGAGAACGTATGAGCGACTTAGTGAATGGCAAGTGGGAAGTCGTTATTGGATTAGAAGTCCACGCGCAGATTGCATCTCGGTCAAAGCTGTTTAGCGGAAGCGCCATTGATGGCGAAGACGGAGCGAATACTCGCGTTAGTTTCTTTGATGTTGGAATGCCTGGAACGCTTCCAGTTATAAATAGCCGTTGCGTAGACCAGGCTATTCGCACAGGAATTGGGGTACATGGGCAAGTTAACAAGATATCAGTGTTTGATAGAAAAAATTATTTTTACCCAGATTTGCCAAGTGGCTACCAAATATCTCAGTTTTTCTTTCCAATCGTAACTGGCGGCTACTTAGATATAGATGTAGCAGATGAGACTTTTAGAATTGGGCTTACGCGAATACACATGGAGCAAGATGCGGGTAAAAGCATACATGACTTGGACCCTAACCGATCCTTCGTAGACTTCAATCGTGCTGGAATCGCCTTGATGGAGATTGTATCAAATCCAGATATGCGTTCAGTTGAACAAGCTGTGGCCTTTGCAAAGAAGTTACACACGCTTGTAAAATATTTAGGTACGTGTGACGGAAACATGGAAAAGGGGAATTACCGCATCGATGCCAATGTTTCTTTGCACGAGCCTGGGACACCGTTTGGGACGCGCGTCGAAATAAAAAATTTAAACTCGTTTAAGTTTATGCAGAGTGCGCTTCTGTACGAAATCGAGCGCCAAGCAGATGTTATTGAGAAGGGAAACGTGGTCGTTCAGGAGACGCGCTTATTTGACCCGGTTCAAGGAATAACAACAACAATGCGAGATAAGGAAGACGCGGAGGATTATAGATATTTTGCGGATCCCGACTTGCCCCCACTGCATCTTACGGATGAGCGTATAAGTGAAATTCGTGAATCTATGCCAGAGTTGCCCGAGGCAAAATATGCGCGCTTTGTGAATGACCTTGGATTGTCGAATTATTCAGCAGAAATATTGTCAAGTGATCGCCTCGTTGGAGAATTTTTTGATCGTGCGGTCTTAGCTGGGGCGTTTAAAGATAAACTCGCAGCGTATAAGCTTGTTGCAAATTGGATAGTCGGAGATCTTTTTGCCGCAATGAAAGAGCACTCAGTGGAAATGCCTGACTTGAAGATTACACCAGAGTCAATGGCTAAGTTGATTGAGCTAGTTCAAGATGGAACAATTTCTGGAAAAATTGCCAAGTCCGTATTCGAACAAATGTGGCTACATCCTGAACAGGCCCCCAAAAGCATTGTCGAACGGCTCGGGCTCGTGCAAATTTCGGATGATGGAGCGATATCCGCGGCAATCGAGGACATTTTATCCACCAACGAAAATTCTGTAAGGGATTACTTACAGGGAAAAGAAGCAGTTTATGGCTTTTTTGTGGGTCAGATCATGAAGCATTTTCATGGAAAAGCAAACCCTGAAAAAGTCAATTCGCTGCTTCGCCAAGCCCTGCAAGCGAGAAAGGACTAAGCAAAATTGCGAAAGATTAGAGATTCTATGGGAACAAGGCCTTTTAGTTCTCGCATTAGCATAGCTGAGTCTACCAATCATATCTTTCACAAAGGATCCGTGTAAAAGGAACCAAACGCCTTGCCTGTTTTAGCCGTAAAAAAGTTTTCCCAAACGCTTGGTGGGCTGTTAATCCTCTCGTCAGCAACGTACTCAAACTCTTGGTTTTCCGAGGGATCTGTCTCCGAAATTGGAGAGGATTCAACAAACCATTGATTCGTTGATTTAACCGCTACAAGCCGCAACACGACGACTTAACATAAAGCTTTAGCCACTGTTGACAACTCGCAGAGTTGCACAAATAATCAGTCTCACTGGTTTCGGAAAATTCTTTTGGAATAAGGTTATTTG
>JAISCJ010000097.1 GCA_031265645.1 Holosporales bacterium
TAAAAAATCGGCCAAACTTTTGCGAAAATGCTGCTGCCAAAAGCGTCCCAACAATACGCTGAGGATGGACTTTGACCAGCTGCAGGAGATGCCTGCGCCTAGCGATGACATCGAAAAAATTTCAATGGCCATAGATATGCAGAAAAATCTTCGCAAAATGCCGAATCATATTCATCAAGTTTTAGAGCAACTTAAAACAAATGCGTCACATAGAGTAGCGAAAGATATGAATATAAGTCGCTTTAAACTAAACAAATTGATAGAGAATAGTCGCGTTTATTTCAAAGACTTTTCTAACAATTTTCACCAACAAACGAAGGAGGTTTTTATGAATATTCCATTAAATTTTTTAGACGACTCCAGCATTCAGGAGGTCAGCGGCCTGAACATTGAGGAGTTGTCCGATTTAGCCAAAAGGCTGAAGGAGGCAATATATACGCAGGATCGAAGGAAACGCATATTGAACGAGGCTATGAAGCTGCGGTTCGAAGACACAGCTAGAGCCATTTTAAATCAGGATGGCAAAGATACAGGAACGGTGCGAATTCAAGATGGAAACACAACAATCATCGCGAATTTTAGAAAAAGAGTTGATTGGGATGAGCATGAATTGATGAAAATTCTAGCCGAACATCCCGAATATAAAAGCGAAGTTAAGTGCGCATTATCATTAGATGAGCGTAAGTATAATAACTTTTCGAAAGATTTACAGGCAATATTTGAGCCTGCAAGGTCAGTAAAAATTAGCGGGTATGAATTTAACTTTAGTGATTTATAAGGAGAAATATTATGAATAGCATTAATGAAATAAAAGATTTACAGGAATTTTTTTACGATGGACATGAAGTAAGAACCGTCCAAATAAACGGCGAAACTTGGTGGGTCCTTAAGGATGTTTGCGACGCACTTGGTCTGTCAAACCCAACCGTTATTGCTGAGCGATTAGACGAAGATGAGAAGGCTAAGTTAGACTTAGGGTTCCACGAAGCCAATATTATCAACGAAAGTGGCCTATATCGTGTCATTATGCGTTCCGACAAACCGAGTGCAAAACCGTTCACGCGCTGGGTTACCCATGAAGTGTTGCCACAGATTCGCAAGCATGGAGCGTATGTCACATCGTCTAAAATTGAAGACATTATAAGCGATCCGGAAGCTTGGATAAAGTTGCTGACAACTGTAAAAGAAGAGCGATCGGCAAAGGCACGCCTTCAAATTCAGATCGAACATGACAAGCCCAAAATCATTTTTGCGGATGCTGTTTCAGTGTCGGAATCCAGTGTATTAATTGGGAAATTAGCTAAAATACTTAGAGGAAACGGAATAGAAGTCGGACAAAATCGATTGTTTGAACGCCTTCGGCAATCTGGATTTTTAGTCAAACGCAAAGGAAGTGATTTTAATACTCCGACGCAAAAGTCGATGGAGTTGGGATTGTTCAGAAGTACCGAAACTGCGATCACACACTCGGATGGGCGCATCACAGTTTCAAAGACAACGAAAGTAACAGGCAAAGGCCAACAATATTTTGTAAATATGTTTTTAAATAGTGACGACAATGATTATCTAATAGACGAAGAATTAGCTGCGAATAACAATGAAGATAACGCTACTTTTATTGGAGATGATCATGGCCTTTAAGATTATTACTGTTGATGAACGTCTGAAAGAACAAACAGGCGTGAAGATGATAATCGTCGGACACTACGGTATTGGCAAAACCAGTCTTCTTAAAACATTAGATGTTCCAACGCTTTGCATAGATTTGGAAGCTGGATTGCTCGCTGTTCAAGATTGGCAAGGGGCAACGATTTCCGTGCGCACATGGCCAGAAGCTAGGGATTTAGGGCTCCCCATTGAAATGATATTTCAATGGGACCCATTAGCCTGTTTGATCGGCGGACCAAACCCTGCTTTGCGCTCTGACCAGGCTTATTCTGCACGGCATTTCGAAAGTTTACAAAGAGAAAACGGCATTGATTTTAATGAATTCCAAGTCGTCTTTATCGATAGTTTAACAGTTGCTTCGCGCCTTTGTTTTCAGTGGTGTAAGAACAGCCTGAATTCACCCTAGACCGTACCAACAAGATCGATACACGAGCTGCGTATGGCTTACTAGCCGCGGAAATGCTTGGTTGGCTAAATCAATTTCAACATATTCCTGACAAGGACATTGTTTTTGTTGGATTGCTGGAACCTCGCACGGACGAATTTCAAAGGCAAACATGGCATTTGCAATGTGAAGGGACCAAGACAGGACTCGAAATCCCAGGCATTTTAGACGAGCTTATAACAATGACTGCAGATTCTAATGGCAATCGAATCTTTGTGTGCCAGACGCTTAATCCCGGAGGGTATCCGGCAAAAGATCGTAGTGGACGCTTGGACATTAACGAACCTGCGCACTTGGGCAATCTTCTGAAAAAGATTAGAAGCCCACGAAACAAGGACGCCACGCAATCCGAAGGGAGGCCGCTATGAGTGAATACTCTAGAGAATACGTAACGGATTTTAATGACGTTGCTGGCGTTCAGGATGAATTGATCCCAGCTGGAACCATCGTCAATGTGCGACTGATGATCCGTTCTGGTGGATACGGTCCTGACGGGCTTCTTGCTAAATCCCGCGGAACAGGCGTTTTTTACCTAAATACGATGTTGATTGTAACTGATGGTCCATATATTTTGCGCCGTATTTTTCATAGGTTTGGCGTTTATTCGCAAGAGCATGGCAATCTGTGGATTGAAAAAGGGCTCAGCCAGTTACGTGCCGCGCTTGAGTCAGCAAAAGGTATTTT
>JAISCJ010000114.1 GCA_031265645.1 Holosporales bacterium
GCCTTTGCCCGGTTGGTCTATACCCAACTGTTACTCAACAGCTTACAAATAGTGATCTCTCACTAAGTGAATTACTCGGATTTACATAGTTCCTCCTTTCGTTACAAGTCGCACCCCAATCGCCAAAAGAATCAAAATGAGGTAAAGGCGCGCCAGAGGAAAGCGATACTTGAATATCGATATCCGAGCACGAGCATCTTTTTCTATTTCGTCACGTGACAGTTATCAAGGATATTGACGAAGGTAGGTGTTCTTTGCGACAGTTACCACCTGATCACTTTGGTTTTGGAATTGGCATGGAGAATTTATTTGAAAACACGAAAAATGATGGCGCTCGCGTTGGCTTTTCAGAAGCACGAGAAACCAAGCGTCCCTGCTCTTTGGGCTTAGAATTTTTGTTAAAAAAGGGAACACCGAAGTGTATCTCTGAGGACGAGAAGCTGTGCTTCCCAGGCGCGCAGGATCTCAATATTTTTTTGATAGACTACGCAGGCAACGAAGACGACATTCTGCCCGCGGAAAATGCGGAAAAATGGTTCGATAAGCAACTGAATCACGCATTACCAAGATGCTCAGATTTAGACCGCATAGTATTGCTGTTTCATTGTAAAAATTTCCCAATTGCAAGCACCGTACCATGCATGCTCAATGGAGGTGCTGGCGTTAATGAGTTTTCTGGCAGGTATGCAGAATTGCCAGATGGAAGCGTTTCTGAAGCAACGTTAGCAGACATGTCCTTAACTCCAACGGATGCTAATCACAAATTGATTAGTGATTTTTACGATGAAAGGTATAAAGACTATCGGACGCTAATCGACTCTGGTGTTTCGCGAGAATTGAGTCGCGGCATACTGCCAACAAGCCAATACACAGAGTTTTTTACAAGGCTAACACTTTTCAATCTCATTAAATTCATAGAATTTTACGATAATGAAGAAGATGCGCTGATGAAGCCTGTTGTGGACAGAATGAAAATTGTGTTCCAGCTAGGTTTTCCAAAGTTATATGCATTGTTTAAAGGCGGCAATTTAACTCCAAAAGAAAATCGATGGGAAAAATTCGTCACCACTGGCGCGAATTCGGTAAAGAATAAGACCTATCGCAACAATTCTGACGGATTGGAAGATTCTTGGGGCAAAAAGCACATTGTGCTGAATGAAGATGGTTCGCCGTTGGATGGAGATAAGTGTTGGGTAAAGGTTGTCGATTACTCTGGAACGGAGAAAACTCCGCATGCAGCCGTTGGAATGTCTATGGGTAACCTGACGTCAGCAACATCAATTGATAACTTGGTCAATTTATTGATTAGCCTTGGACACTGTTCACCGTTTGAGTTGACGACATTATACTTCGAATCTCATGTACCATTCTTTGTGTTCCGACACATAATTCGTCACAGGACGATGGGAATTTACGATTGGAAGTTTTTAAATGAAGTTTTCGTTCCTGGTATTCGCCCAGAGGAAGGAAAGGCTTTAGCTCCAGACGCTCATGCTACGCTGAAGGAATACACCGAGACCGCATATAAAAAATCGATCGAGGTCCAAACGAAAATTGCTAAGGACGAGCACGAAGCTGATGTTCGTTATTTGACTTCGCCTGTGAGCCAGTACGTTAGATTCTTAGGAAGAATAGATATACACAATTTGGTGCATATCTTGAATTTGAGAAAGCATCCTGCCGCTCAGTTTGAGACAAGAATGCTTGCTCACACATTGCAGCAGATATTTGCAGATTGGGCGCCTGTTATATACAACGCGTTTATTGCAAATAATAAATTGGATGCACTTCCAAACAAGTAGTATTTCTGTAAGGTTCAATTCTGGAAGAGGCAATATCGTTACGCGGCATTGCCTCTTTTATTGGGCATATATTTGTAGCGTTCTGACTTACTATTTCGTCAATTTAGGGAATGAGTAGGTCGAGGGTTCCTACCTGTCGAGCCATTACTTCCGCTGTTTCCACAATATGACTTATGTACAACCGATCATTTTTCATAGAGGTTCGGCTTCCTTGATAACCTTATCCGCAATGCTGTGGTGCACGTGTTTTTCAAAAACAATATCTACCTTTTTATGCAAAAGCTCCTCTACTTTCCACTTAAAGCGTCCAATATCTAGTAAACTTGCAGTTTCTTTTGCAGAAATAAGAAAATCAATATCGCTGTCTTCTGTCGCATCCCCACAGACAGTTGATCCAAAAACTTTCACACTAACGACGCCGCACTCATTTGCTAGTTTTAAAATTCCCTCTCTAAATTCAGTTCTTAGATTTGGCAAATTCATTTTTTTCACACGTGCAGTTGCACTCACTCTCTTCCTATCATATTACGGATGCACGCAACAACTCTACAAGCAAGTGAAAAACTATACGTCGTTAGTTCGTGACCCCGGAGAAAATAAAATAGAAAAATGTGTTCCACTGTTGCGTTTGAGTAGTGATCAACGTATGCAGACAGGTTCATCCAGGCAACACCATAAAAAAAGAAGACACACCAGAACTGGTTAATGCATGCAATTTTTCGCTGTGGGTTAACATTTCTTTAGGATTTTCTATCGTACTATTCATATGTGATTAGTTTCGAGTCGAGATGCCTTATGTTCAGAAAATATTTACTTTTAGCTGCATTCGTTGCAACAAATGCAATTGGAGCGAACTCCATGTTTTATCCAGACCGCCTAGCAAATGATTTTGATGTAGAAGAAATGATCCAAAAATCCACAAAGGATAATGGTCATTTCCCCGTTTGGTTTGAGCCAATAAAAAAAGAGGATGAATCCTTTTTCATATCAAGGGCGGCTTGCGCATTGAGCATCAAGCGTCAACCGTATACATGGGATGAACTTTGTCTTGGAATGAGCCAAGATCCTGAGCATCGCCGCATTCAGCTCATCATATGCAACTTGATCGGTCGAGAGATGAGCCTAGCTAGAGAAATGCATGCGCTTGAATCTACTCGCCCTGAGCTATTTAATACATCCCGTGCAGATTTATGGAAGTACTGGGTTGAAGATCTGAAAAAAGACAACAGCTATGCTTGTCATGTTTTTGGGCAGCTATATTCGTGCTCCGACTTGCATGACGAAATGCTGCCGTTTACGCAAAATACGGACGGCGATGAGTTTGCAACGTTAGATATACCATTCGAACACGTGTCATATCCAATCTTCGGCTTTGGAATCGACTA
>JAISCJ010000145.1 GCA_031265645.1 Holosporales bacterium
TGCAATAACGGCGTCTTTTGCTGTAGCAAAGCGACAAAAATAGATCTATACTTTGGCATCGACATTCGGGTTGCTCTGCGTATGACCTAGTGTTGCACTTGGTTTGTGAAACGGCATAAAACGCAAGGGAGCAACGTGTTCATTCTTTTTGAGGAAATGAAAACTATTGTGGGAAACTGGTTCGAATTAAATGAAGAACGGTTATTCACGCGAATAGACTATTACCCATTACTATCAGAAACAGCGTTTGCAATTGCTGCAGACCTTCCAATTCGGGTGGATTACATTGGAGGTATTGAGGATCGAGAAATGATGACTCGTCTTAAATATTTTACAGACACTGCAATTCGGCACGCATATAGGGTAGTTGAATACGCAACAAGCTATTTTTAATCCAGCTTAAAGCTTGATACGCTACCCATAGCGGATATTTTTAATTTTTATGGGTATGTATGAAATTTGCTGCGTTTGTTGCCCCGTTTCTGTTTGCGTCGTGTTATTGTAATGATTATCGGACTGACCCTGAATGTGAATATATTCGCATTCCGATTATTTTGTCAGGTCGAGTTATTCCCGCTGGGCAAATCAAACAACTTGAAGAGATGCTCGTTGCTTGGTACGAATATATTGCACAATTAAATTGTGCTGCATACGGAGGCGTACCTAGACGAACAGCGGTAACATGGTCCGATGAAATATTAGATTGCTGGGGAACAACGTTTTATATCTCGTCATTAAATTTGGATAAATTTCAGCAAGATATATTCGCCCAAGCAGATTTTCGCATAGAGAAAGAATGTAGCTGTTTGTTCTCTCAGAATATTGGAGTTCTTCGCTATTGGAGTATTGAAAATCGAATGGAATTAGCTCGACATATTGGCCGAAATTTTGCACCTAGGTCGACTGACTCGCCTCTAAATACCTTTTCTGCCAATGTGTTTGACGGTGGTTTTATGCCACCCAAATTTAATGTGATAGATTTTTCGCCGTTAACGTGTCAACCCGTTATAAGCACAGTCAAAGACGCCAAACATTCATTAACTAATTTATTCGTGCTATATGCGCAATGTGCGTTGATAGCGTATCCTGAAGCGCTTTCGTTATTTTATATAGTAGCCCCTTATATTCATAGCGCATGTGATCGCGTATTTTGTATTATTCCACAGCGTTTTCGGCGTAAAGATTATCGCCATGACCCTAATTCCAATTCCATGTATTTTTATAGACGCATGCCATATAAGTTCTCGTCTATTCTTTTCGATGTATTTTTCGAGGAGAACCTACAGGACAAAGAATTCACAACAGAACAAAAATTAGAATTTGCAGCTCAGGTTGGAGCTCGAATGCGCACAAACTACGATGAAATACACCAGGTGGACATATATAAACATCGTACACATGACATGTTCTATAAGTGGATTCCTGGACGGACGAAATTAAAGCATACTTGCAATGTAAGTTAAAAAAAGCCTTTAGTTTTAGACGTGAGCACTATGTATTAACATTCCACTAATGTCGTATCTTCAAAATGTGAACTGCAACAGCTGATGCGGTATCATGCAATGGCGGAGAGAGGTCGTCAATTAAAGTAGCCTTTGAAAGGCGTGACAGACATGATAGGAATCGCATATATAGCGCTTTTGAGCGATAAAAACACCGAAGTTGCGGCTTTTCGAACATTGTTACAAGAATTAGATTTACATGACATTATTGTTACGGTAGACGTTATTCAATGTAAAAAAAACTTTGAATTAGCCGAAACAGTAGGTGCTATCCTTTCCGAGAGCCCGAGAGCAGGGGCCGCAGTGATGCGTATCGTATACTCTCGGAACCTTAATACTCGTCTCCCAATAATTTGTTGACGACTTTCGAAATGCAGTTAACCAATGGAATAACTTGCCTATATTTCATGTTTGTAGGTCCGATAACGCCAATGGCGCCCACAATTCTGTTGTTTGACGACTTGTACGGCGATGCAATTAGCGAGCAGCCCGTCATATCAAAATTTTTATTTTCCGCACCAATAAACACCTGGATGTCGTCAGCATTTGATGTAGAGTCGAGCAAATCGATCATCGTTTTCTTTGTCTCTATTGCTTCAAACAAATGCCGAACAGCATCGAGTTCGTCTATTTCGCCGATATATTCCAGCAAATTTGCTTGCCCTCTCAACATAATCGACGAGGCCTTTTGTTCAGCAGCCGCGCTTAGTCCCCGTTGAAGAATGTCCGTCGCAATTTTGCTAAATCTGTCTTTTTGATTCGATAACTCGGCTTCAACAAGAAGCTGTCCTTCAATAAGCGTTTTTCCGCACAAATATTCTGATAGGTATTTAGATAGATTATTCAGCTGTTCTTGAGATATATCTTGTTCGTATTTAATTATACGGTTTTCCACTTGTCCAGATTCGGCAATCATCACTACAAGTATTTGCTTTTGGCGCAGCAACATAAATTCGATTTGCCGCAAAATGTGATTGCTTCTTGGAGACAGCACGATTCCTGCGTATTTCGACATTTCAGACAACAGCGCAGTCGCTTGTTCCAACACGGCATCTACACCACCTTTGGCGCGCGTTTCTAATTGCCGTGAAATTGCATCATCTTCGATTGCATTGAAATCCGATGTGTCCAACAATCCTTGGACAAAAAATTTTAAGCCCGCTTCGGTCGGAATTCGCCCTGCGGACGTGTGCTCTGCGTATAGCAACCCCACATCCTCTAGATCAGCCATGATGTTGCGGATTGTTGCAGAGGACAGGGGATATTGAGAGCGCTTTGATAATAAACGTGACCCAACAGCCTCCCCAGTCTCTATGTACGCATCAACCAACTCTCGAAAAATTTCAAGAGATCGTTCTGTTAATTGATGTCCGTCTTTCATGACGCGTCCTCCAAACAACAGTCCCCCTGCCCTGCCAGCCCTCCTGTTCTTGCCCGCGCGAAAACGCCGGACCTCTAATCAAACCCAGGCTTCATTAGAAAATCAGGCATAAAAACCGAACATCCTGTATAAAAAAAATACGAAATTAGGCACTTTCTCCTGAAACAATGGTTTTCACGATGGCGAATGGTTTTTTGTCGATGAACTGCCTCAAAATATTGTTTACATCAGCTATCGTCACAGCAGTTATTGTTTCAATCGCGTCTTCCAGCTGTTCTAGGCTCCGTCCTTCGGCTAAACACTCCACAATTTGCATCCGAACATTACTATGTCCATCGCGCACTTTGTATATTGCAGTCGTCAAAAATGCCTGCTTTGCTCGCTTAAAATCTTCTTCCTTTACGCCATTCTTTGCAAGATCATGTATCCGCTTAAAATACTCTTTTAAGAATTTCTCGCATGTAATCCCGCTTCGCAAAGATGCACTTACGACAATTGGTGCTGAGTCAAACGGCGTATCTGCATTAACACAAAAACCTGCTACTAACTCGTTCTTTTGTAAGAATCTGTGGCAAAAATCATACACAACTCCGCCAAATAGGACTTCTAGAAGAATTTTTAGAGCATAGATTTCCTTCATGCTATGCGTTGTGTGATGTGGCGCGTTATACATCAGGTCGACCTTATTTGAAGCAACATTCTTGCTATAGTACGTCATTTTATGTTGAATCTCGCTCGATGCATTTTTCACACGTACTCTTGGCGGAACATCTCGGCTCTTTATGTTTCCAAAATATGCTTCTGCCATTTTAAACACAGCAGGCGCATCAACATCCCCAACCACAATAAGAACAGCGTTATTCGGCGCATACCACTTATTATAGTGCGCCATAACAGCGTCAACGGAGTAATTAAGAATGTTCTGCTGGAGGCCGATAACCTCACGTCCGTACGGATGCTGTGGCGACAAGGCCATGCGTATGTATTCGGATTCCGCGCCATCAGGTTGATTTTCTACCACCATCAAGCGTTCTTCGAATACGGCCATTTTTTCTTTTTCAAAAATGTCGATGTTCTTTAAGTTGAAGTTTTCCATACGGTCAGCTTCAATATCGAAAACCGTCTCTAGCGCATTGGCTGTGGTGTCGATTACAAAGGCAGTAAAATCAGAAGACGTGAATGCATTTAAATGCCCGCCCAATTT
>JAISCJ010000035.1 GCA_031265645.1 Holosporales bacterium
GAATAATCCGGAATGGTAAGATTAGCAACTACGTCATCTAAGGATTTTTTTACGGCGTCGACATTTTCGGCAACCGCACCAGTAAAGTTAACACTCTTCTGTGGGCCAAACTTGATTAAGCTTGCTGTGCTGTCCATTGTCTCCTTTGCCACGTCGACGAATGCTTTGAACGCTGTTGTTGTGAAGGCGGGAGATGAGGCGACAATGCCCAAGCTCAGCGCGTAAAAAGTATGTTTAGAACAAATCGAGTGGTCGAATAAAATTTGGGGGAAATGTCTCTGCATGGTTGTCGTCTAGTGCACTTAAGTATTCGCTAAATAACTCTAACCCATCGCCAAGAAAAAAAAAGAGGAGTAAAATAAACGGACATCGATGACCTAAAAACTCAAGATGCCAAGATCAGTATCTCTAACGCATGCATAGCATGATGCTAACTAAAACGTCTTCGGACCTTCAAAATTAGGGATTGTTGAAACAACCCCTCAAAAAAATCAATGGGTTGACGAGGCGATAGACGAGAGGTTCCAACAGTCCCAATTGAGTCGAGGACGTCTATAAAAACGAACGAGATCAATTATAAATAAATCACATTCAATTATGGCACAAGTATTTTTTGCAGCGTTGACGGACACTCCTTAAACGCATCAGTGCCAATGGTTGCGTCGCTTTTGTAGGATACAGTTTGTAGTTTTGTACAACCAGAAAACGTGCTCTTCCCAATGATTGTTGCTTTAGGAAACAACGCCGTTTCTAGATTGTAGCAAGCTTGAAAAACGCCCCAAATGTCATCCTTTTCTCCAATGATTTTAACTTCAGGGCACGATATAAATGTTAGACTGTGACAGTCAGCAAATGCTAGCCCTAATAAAGTTTCTGAAGAAGGAAGCAAAACCGTCGTTAACGTACTGCAGAGCCGGAATGCACGAAAACCAATACTTGTAATGCCACTGATTACTATGGATATAAGGGATCCGAGTTGATCGTCACGCTCGAACGCACTTGTAGCCATCGTGTTGTCGCTCCAGTTCATGATGATTAATTTCTGCAATTTTTTTGTGTTTCTCACTAACGTTGATATTGCAGTGCGCTGATCTGCGTTTAGGCCAGGTCCATCAAAAAAACAAAGTGTTTTGAGTTTGCTGCAAGCCGTAATATCAAACGTTGGATAGTTTTTTACTAAATACAAATGCTCGATATTCGCCAATGTTGGAGTTGCAGGCATGTTGGTTTCGTTGAGCAATACCAGCGCATTGGATTGTTCCCGCAGGCTTTCAACTGTTTGCTGCTCTTCTATTAAGAATTCAAGAAATTCCGGCCAAATATATCCCAATTTAATGTATTCCAACGGAATCATTGTTCTTTGAACTGTGACAAACACGTCATCTAAAAATTTTTTGACTGCATCAACATTTTCGGCAACCGCACCGGTAAAATTTGTGCTCTTCTGAGGACCGGACCTTATTAGACTTGCGGTGTTGTCCATCGCGCCTTTTGCCACGTCGATTGATGCTTTGAACGCTGTCGTTGTGAAGGCGGAAGATGAGGCGACGATACCCAAGCTCAGCGCATAAAAAGTATGTTTAGAACAAATTGATTCCCCGAATAAAATTTTTGAAAGATGTTTCTGCATGACTTCCTCTTAATATAGCCAAGTAATTACTAAATAAGGCTACCCCATCGCTAAGAAAAAAAAAGAGGAGTAAAATAAACGGGGTTTGATTCACTATCATGGCAAGGATCATAAAAGCCCGAGGACATGAAAGACGCAAAAGTACGACAGGAAAAAACTTCAATGACAATCAGGGATCGAGTCTCTTGAGCGTACTTAGGCATTCTGCAAATGCACCAGACTCAACATCCGCATCTGCAGGATATGTTATTTCCTGCAGCCCAGTGCATCTTTGAAAGGCGGAACCGCTAATGATTTTTACAACAGGAAAATAGGCTGTCGTAATCAAGTTATCGTAAGCAAAAGCAGCGCCAAGAAGAGTTTCGGCCGATGGAAATTGTACTGTTGTTAGAGAGTCGCATATATGAAAACCATATCTCCCCACAGTTACAGCCGCAGGAAATGATGCAATGAGTAGCTTTCTGCATTTAATAAAGGCGCAAGTCCCAATGATTTGAGCGGCAGGAAAAGATACTGTGGTCAAGGCACTGCAGTCCTGGAATGATCCAGTACCATAGTCCCCCAAAGAACCAATGCTTGTCGCGTCAGGAATTGATACACTGATCAGATTTGTGCAGGATGCGAATGCTTGGTTTCCGATTGTTGTGACTTTGTGAATGATTACCTTCACGAGGCTGGTGGCGCCTGAAAATGCGCTGCCTGCGATTGAGGTATTGCCCCAATTCATGACGATGAGGTTTTGCAATTGTTTTGTTACCTTTGCAAGAGTTGAGAGATGTGTTCGCTGAGTTGATGATAGAGCGGGACCGTCAAAAAAGCCGATGGTCTTTAAACTTGTGCAGGCTGTAATGTCAAAATCTGGATATGTGCAGACCAAATATAAGTGTTCAAGGTTCGCTAGCGTAGGAGTCGCGGGCATGTCATCTTGTCTGAGTAAAACGAGAGAGTTGGGCTTGTTTCGCAATGTTGCTATGTCCGTATTTTCATCTTGCAAATATTTGGTGAATTGGGCGTAATTCATCGTTAATTCTGTGCGAATGTTTGTTTGCTGACCGGCTATTGCCGATTGCAGTGCATTCACATTGGACTGGATATGCGCACGATAAGCCGCGCTATTACGTGGGCCGTATTTGAACAACGTTTCAACACTGGTGAGCTGGGCAGCGATGTTGTCGCAAAAGGCGTACCAGGCTGAAGCAAGCACAGGTGATGGTTCGGGTTCTGTTTTATTGCGCACGACATTGGATGCGCTGGTTAAGGCAGTGTTGATGGTACCGATTTTTGAGCTAATCGCAGAAAGCTCAGTGCTCGCATTGCCAACAAGAGCGGATAAGCCGTTTGTGCCCGTGAGCGCTGTCGTTGCGGCGCTAATGTATTCGTCGAACTGCGCCACTGGGCCCGTTGCAAAAGCAGCAGATGCGAAGATGACCCCCAACGCCAATTTGACAAAAACATGTGTAGAACAAATCGACTCGCCGAATAAAATTTTTGAAAGATATAGCTGCATAGTCTCCGCTTAACAACCCCAAGTATTCGCTAAGTAAGACTAACCCATCGCTAAGAAAAAAAAAGAGCACTTTAGTAAACGACTGGCGATTACCTAAAAGTCAGCGAATCGAAACGATGTTGAATATCCTGCCAAAAGAAGAGTTTTAGTGGATGTTTAGCGGGATGAGTTGCGATGTTATTTGGGCGGATAAGATTTTTGTGGGCAGCTTCTCGTACCTGAGTTTGAACGTAAGCAGAGCAACGTGAAAAACAGGATTGTGGTCACGATTAAAAAAAACATAAATTGGGGCAAACGAATGGCATCTTCTTTTTTGCGCACATATGGACAATTTTACAAACATACCGTCCTCTTGAAAGAAGAGCGTGGAGCATATTTACAAATAAAAACATGCATTTGAGCCATGTTTTCACGACTTGTGTGATAGACTTTTTTAGCATTTTGGCCCGCCATTACCGGATGGACACCGAGACTGCGTCCAAAAATCAAGTAAAAAATAGATGTAAAAACCTTAGGATCTGCGCGGTTTAGCGGTAGGTCGTATTTCTGTAAAATTGTGTCTAGTGGTCTCTGCGAACCACATCTATGGCAAAATTGAGCAAAAAGTGGTCTCCGTTCTCGGTTGCTTATGGTCTGGATTTGGTCTCGGAATTAAGCCCGGAAAGTCGCACAGCCATTGGGTTTGATGGCAATCGAGACCAAAATAGGTTGCAACTAGTGGAAGAGACCAGCGAGATGACCGAAATTCTATATGAGTCTCCGCAAACCGTTTGTTGCAATAAAAAAACCGCCCGAAAAGGCGGCTTATTGAATGATTTATTCTTGTGTAAATAAGTTTATATTATCATTTAAAATACGGCTTTATCCTTTTTAAATTCTACGTTACGCTTGTATATAAGAGTAGAAGAATGCTTTAGCTTTTCTGAGCTAGGCGTGCAAGTTGTTTGGGACGAATTAAATGAAGAATTTTAGAGAAACGTGTTGGCTGTTTGTTATTTCTTTTGTTTTTGCAAATACGATTATTGGTGCCGATCAAGTTACTTTGTTCAAAGGTTTTGCTCAAAGTTCCTGGAAATTAAAAAAAATTGAAAGTTTTGATGAGAAAACACTAGAGCAGCACATTGTCAATACTTTTAATTTTGGAACATGGGGATCAAGCCAGGATGCTAACAAAATTTTATGGACTCCTGCAGATATGACAGCAATCAAAAACTATTGCAACACATGTTTTATAGGAACTGGGGTAAAACAATGGGATTTTTGGCTAATCGCAGAAGGTGCAATAGAGTTTTATGCTAATGATTCTCCGAGGCGTTGGGCAACCAAACTTGATATCTACGAGATTTTTAGGTTTCAAAAATTTCTTAACGATAATAGAGGTATGATAGCTGAAGAAAACAACGCCAATGATGGCCTGGTTAGAGCGAAATTTTTATGCGGAGTTTTTTGGGAAGTCGAAACCAAAAGAAACAGGGAAATAACGGCTGTTCGTTGTTTTGGCGGGATGCTGCGCCCCGCACAGGAATTCAATGATGCACCAGAACACGAATATGATGTGTATACTTGTGTACATGGATTTAAGCCCATTTCAATTTCGGAAGGAGCAACTATTGATTATTACTTTGTTCCGTATGGAATTCCTGTAAGCTCTGATGTTAGTCGCGATGATTTCGTTGTCAACAAAGGATTTAAAGTTACAAAAATATGGAAACACGCAATATCTTTAGGTGGAGAAAATTTTAGCGATATGGATATTAACCAAATTAACTTAATTAAAGATGAAAATTCTTGTGATCAAGACGATTTTGCTGTCGTCAAAATCGCAAGTAAAAATACTAATAACCAACATTTGAAAAATGTACTAATTTCTAGTAAGAAAAATATGGACTTGGGAGAAAACGCTGTTTTCAAAGATGAACATTTTTCCTTACAAAATATTGTTTGTCAACAATTGGATAGAGAGCATTATCCAGAAAGATTATTTGTAATCGGTCTTTCGAATCTGCATGGTATGGCAGATGGATATGGATTGGTAATCTCTACGAGTACACGAGATACTGATGATATAGTTTTGGAAGATGGTGATAATGCATTACGATCGTTGAGTGATGACGGAGGTATAAAACAACCGAACACAATTGGATGCAAAAATGAGTATGTATCATCTTTAGCGACATGTTTTGGCATGAGTGGAGGGCCAGTTTTTAAGTGTAAACTCATTGGTGACGGCTCTGTCAAAAGTTGTGAATTTATAGGTACCGTTTGGGGGGCAGAACGTGTCTTTGCTTCTCAGGAAAATATTATTAAGAAGTTCGGATGTTTTATAAACAAGGCTCCACAGTAAAGTTTTTTTCCCATTAATGTTGTTGTACAATGATCAAGGTTTAGTTTTTATAAGTTAGAGGTTGGAATATGCAGAATGTAGTACTCGCCTTAGGCATGTTTTTCCTATTACCTATGAGAAATGGGCAGTGTTCACATTCGGAGCTGTCTTCTGAGGAAGATAAATCTGTTGCAGTAGTTTCTCGCGCCCTATGTCCGATAAAGTTAAAACAAGATGAAACGGAACGATTGAAAAAAAGAGCTAAGTTAAGAGCAAAGGGGAATAGACTGCAAGTAGAAGTGAAACCCGACATTGCTCTTGAGATAAATCAAGGGAAAGTACAACTGATCCCACAGTCGCCTACACTTTTGCCAAAGGCAAGTCCTGTGGTGTTGGATGCACATGAAAAGGTGCCGGTTAATATCGAAGAAGACGCTTCTGTCGTTACTGTAACTAATGGTGATGTGGTCGTTTCGTGGGACGATATCGTCAAGGGATCTAGTAAAATAAAAATGAGCTCGTCAAAAATGTTGCCAGTTTGTCTTTGCTCTAATCTAGTAGATGCACTATGCCAAGAAAGACGAACCGTTAATCTTTTAGTAAAGTTTCAAGCTGCATGGAATAAGTGTAAAGAATCGGCGGTCTCAGAAGGAGTCTCTCGCGTGTTTTTCGTTTTATTTGGATCTGCTGAGGATGGTGACATAACATTTCAGTTTTCACGTTAGTTATAAAAAACTTTGCCAAGCTTCATAATTAGGTAGTTGTGGGGTTTGTATAAAAAAGCCGCCACAACGGGCGGCTTGTCTGGGAAAGATTCAGTCATAAATTGAATTGCTAGCAGGAAACACGGAGCGGGTTCCCATTCAACGCGTTGAATGGGGTCCCGAGCGCAGAACCGCAGCGTACCTAGCGTACGTGAGGATTCGAGCACCGGATTGACGAACTAGCAAACAATTTATGACTGAATCACACGTTTAGGAACTCGGCTTCCTGTAACTCCCAATCTTGTGAAGGACGGTGGTTTTTAAAGTCTTGTAAACTCCATTGCGGGGATAGTTTTCCTAGCAATATTGCTTCCTTTATTTTGGGCGACAGGAACGCAAGATAAAATATCCGGCGTACATATTGTTCGTCTAAACCATATGCTTCAGCAATTTCGTGGTAATTGTGATACATCCCATCTACCATTTCTTTAGCCCAAGTTTCAGCCTGCACAAGTGCCTTCAGCAAGACAGGATCTTCTTGATTTTCATCTTCATCTTTATATACAAACACCTGCGGCTTACTTTTTCGGTTATAAAAGGTCCCAGGAATCACAATTATCTCCTGAGTTTCAGGAGCCATACCAAGACCGTCTGGCGTGAGTTCGATTGTTATGCTTTGCCGCCCTAACCAAACCGTTTTTACAAAATCTTGAATTACTTTGTTTTGATCTGCTGGCGGCAATAAATCCCAAGCTTTATCCATATTTTGAAGCTTTTTGTAGGCTTCTTCAGGGGATGAACCTTCTGATAATTTTGCCCAAAGGCCACCTAAAATTTCCGGTTCTTTTAGGATTTTACGGACCTCTTTTATCACGATTCTATGAACAAGTTCGGCATCGATATTCGTATCCAATCCCTTGCAATTCAAGCCATTGTGCTTACTTAGGCACGTATAATACGTATATTTTCTAGGCCCCTTGGATGTATGACAGA
>JAISCJ010000057.1 GCA_031265645.1 Holosporales bacterium
CAGAATTCAAGCGATGCCCAGACACGTTTATTACGTCGTCCATGCGCCCTAAAATCCAAATGCTTCCGTCTGAATCTACGCGAGCTCCGTCCCCACTTGCGTAAACACCATTTTGAAAATACGTCTGAAAATATTCAGGATCATTTAATATTCCAATGAATTGCCCTGGCCATGAATTTTTGAAACACAATTGCCCTGTATGTTCCGCGCTATCGTTGGTTTTACATGGAACGATGGTGGAAAACGCTCCAGCAAACGGCTTATCAGCGCAGCCAGGCTTTTGTCCAGAATTTTGAACAAGAGGACAAATTAGCACGCCGCCAGTTTCGGTTTGCCACCAAGTGTCCATAATAGGGCATCTTTTGTGCCCAACACTTTCATAAAACCACTGCCACGTTGGAGGGTCGATAGGCTCGCCTACGGATGCTAAAATTCGTAAAGAATTGAGGCTCGCTTGTTCTACAAATTCTTGTGATGATTTTCTTAAAGAACGTAAAGCTGTTGGAGATGTGTAAAAGACAGTAACCGCTTGCTCGTCAATTATTTTCCAGAAGCGCGAAGCATCAGGATACGTGGGCACGCCCTGAAAAAGAACTAGTGTTGCGCCATTTACCAACGGACCATAAACTCCGTAGGAATGCCCAGTTATCCAACCAATGTCTGCAGTGCAAAAATATACGTCATTGGGTTTGGCGTCAAAGATTAACCGATACGTTGTTGCGACATAGGTTAGGTACCCTCCAGAGCTATGTACAACTCCTTTGGGTCGCCCAGTTGAACCGGATGTATACAAAAGGAAAAGCGGATCAGTCGACAAGATTTTTTCACATGGACACTCTGCCGAAAACTCGTTTGTCGCAAATTCATTGTATACGTCGTCAGCCAGCAATACGGTGGGAACGGCGCCCAAGGTAGCACTTTCTTGGATTGCACTGTCCACGTTCTTCTTTAACGAAATGCTGCGTCCACCACGTTGACTTGCGGTTTTAGTAATGATGACTTTTGATCGCGATTGTACGAGCCGTTCTGAGAGTGCATGCGGCGAAAAACCGGAAAAGACAACAGAATGCACGGCTCCAATGCGGGCGCACGCCAACATGGAATATATTATTGATGGCTCCATGGGCAAGTACAGCGTTACGATATCGCCTTTTTTGACGCCCAACTTTTTCAATGCATTTGCCATCTGACAAACTTTTTGGTGCAGGGTTTTGTAAGAAATTCGTTCTGTCTTTCCACATTCATCCGGCTCGAATATTATGGCGGTTTTTTGTGAATGCAAATGACGATCAACGCAGTTATAACATACGTTTAATGTACCATCTTCAAACCAGCGGATTTCTGCAGGGGGATTAAACCTTGAGCTGTTGGCTTTCGTTGGAAATTGCATCCATTCCAGGTGTTGCGCTTGTTCCATCCAAAAAGACTCTTGCAAGGAAGCTTCATGCCAACGCTTGTACGATGCATAATCATAAAGGGGATTTGCACAAGGTTTGCTTGATTGGTATATTGCATTCACTATTTTTTCGCTAATTTTCATTGCATTCACTTTCATTATTTGCATTATTTTGGTACTGAAATCTTGCAATAAGTGATGTTCGCTCCCAAGAAAAATTAAGGAAGAAATAAATATCAAAAAGAATGGTTTCAGCAAACTCAAAATTTAAGGCAAAAAAATTATAACACGGGCCATAATACAATATTTTGTTACGACTCAGCTATACCCAACTCTTTTTACGATTGGGTATACGTATTGCAATAGATGGTCCACATAAACGTTTTTACGAAAACACACCTGCGCTGAAACTCCTCTATAAAATTGTATCAGCGCGAAATGTGTTGATTTTTCGAAAAAGTGTCGCGCCTACGCACTCTGCTTAAGCTTTGGTGCACAAAGTCTTTCTATGTCAGAAATTAGCGATTTTACGTTGGTTTCCGTTGTTGCCCAGCTTGTGGCGATCCTGATCACGCTTGATGTATTGTCCCAACGTTTTAAATACGTCATGTTGTATGTTTTTGACAATTCTTCATGCAACCTATCAGGCATAATTGGAAATAACAGGTTAGTGGTGTTTTCTACGAAAAAATCAAAACCAGCACGCTTTAAGCTTTGACGAATCATATCTGCCATATTGTTTGCATGTTTTGCAATTGCAAAATATAGCCCATCTTTGAACAATTCACTGAATTGTATTCCAAGAAGGCGCCCTTTCGATAGAAGGCCACCACGCTGTTTTATTACTTGGCGGAAATCTTCAGCAATGTACTTATTTTTAACTACAACCGCCTCGCCAAACAAAGCGCCTTGCTTTGCTCCACCGATATAAAAAATGTCGCAGCATTCTGTCAAAAACTTGAGATCAAAGTCACTCCCCTCCGCAGTCATTCCATATCCAAGGCGTGCGCCGTCAACGAATAAAAAGAGACCTCTCTCGCGGCAAACGTTTGCAATTGCTTGCAATTCAGACTTTTTATACAGAGTCCCATACTCTGTGGGGTGTGTGATATATACCATTTTTGGCTGAGCTAAGTGGACACGTCCTTCGTTGCAAAAATATTCCCCATACGCTTCGTCAATTTGCTCTGCTGTAATTTTGCCTTCTTTACTCGGAATCGTAAGAATTTTATGGCCAGTTGCTTCTATTGAACCCGTTTCCATTGTGTGAATATGTCCATTTTCTGGCGAAAACACAGCCTGATGCGGACGTAAAGATGCGCAAATTGAAATCAGGTTCGTGAGGGTTCCACCTACGATGAAGTGCACGTCTACGTTCTTATTTCCGCACAAATTTCGAATGATATCTGTGGCCTCTCCACAATATGGATCCAACCCATAGCCAAACGTTTGAAGCATGTTTGTTTCAACAAGCTTTTCCATTAATCTTGGATGAGCGCCCTCATTATAATCGCTGCTAAATTCTATCTTATTTTTCATACAGACATCCTCCTCTAAATATGCACAAAACCTTCGGCGTTTATACCCAATCGTTTGTTGCTTTGTCGCTTCGAGGCTCCTAGCACCAACTCTTTTCACAATTGGGTATACGCCATTTTTAATGGCCTGTTGCCGCCTGGAAACCAACTCCGGATCACGAGTGTCTCACAATAGAGCTGAACGTTAAAGTAAAATGATCGAGCTAAACGTTAAAGCGAAAATGCATGACGTCGCCATCCTGCACTATGTAGTCCTTTCCTTCCAATCTTAGTTTTCCGGCGGCTTTGGCTCCTGCTTCACCGTTGCACGAAACATAATCGTCGTAGCTTATGGTTTCTGCACAAATGAATCCGCGCTTAAAATCCGTATGAATCTCTGCTGCAGCATCTGGGGCTGGCGAATTGACGTTTACGGACCACGCGCGAGTTTCTTCAACACCAGCCGTAAAAAATGTGCATAGGTTCAATAATTTGTAACCAGAACGTATGACCTTGGATAAGCCTGCTTCGGCCATTCCCAAGCTATGTAAAAACTCTGTTCGTTCATCTGGCTCCAATGATGCTAGCTCAGCTTCTACTGCGCACGAAACTGTCATGAATTCATATCCATTTACACCGGCATACTCTTTCACTACTTTTGTATATTCGTTATCGCCTTGCTCAGGTACATTGCACACAAGCAATACTGGCTTATCACTGAGTAATTCAAGTCCTTTAAACCGGCTAATTTGCCCTTGTTTGGGAGCAATCGATGTCCCTGACGCAAGTAACGACAGCGCTTCCTGCATCAAATCATGCGAATCCTTCACGTCTGTCGACAGCATGTGAGGCTTTTTGTTGAATTTTGCGAGCCTTTTTTCCAAGCTGTCAATATCCGCAAGCATAAGCTCTGTTTCTATTGTGGACAAATCGCGAATGGGGTCAACACTACCATCCACATGCGTAATGTCTTCGTTTTTAAAGCACCGCAATATGTGAATGATTGCATCTGTGGACTTTATATGCCCAAGAAACTGATTCCCTAGCCCTTCGCCCTTGCTTGCACCTCGGACCAAGCCTGCAATGTCCACAAATTCAACTTGAGTCGGAATTATTTTTTTTGATTTTGCTATTGCAGCAAGCTTCCCTAATCGCGCGTCTGGAACGCCTACGCAGCCGACATTTGGCTCAATTGTGCAAAAAGGATAATTTGCGGCCTCTGCTGCAGCTGTCTGAGTTAGCGCATTAAACAACGTAGACTTACCAACGTTTGGAAGTCCGACTATCCCACATTTGAAACCCATAACTTCACATTTTTCTTAGGGGAATCACGGGCCCCCAATATACCGCCGCCGTCGAAATTGGAGCGGGTGATGGGAATCGAACCCACGTGACCAGCTTGGAAGGCTGGGGCTCTACCATTGAGCTACACCCGCAACATTCCAATTAATGGCATACGACTATTCAAATAGCAACTGTCCGCAAGCCCTGCAACTGTCCGCAGAGTGACACGTTAGGAGCGCAAACATTAACGGAAGCTCAACAAAACAAATTTTACGGAATAGCTCTTAAGAGCATTTTTGGAGAACACTAAAAAATGGGAGAAGCCTTGAAGGCAAAGATCTTTACCTGGTGTTGCACTTAGTATATGAATTGGCGCATCTCTGCAAAAATATGGAATAATTCAGCGCTTGGGTATATTTTTTCTATATTGACCTACGGAAAAAATTATGCTCATTATACGAACAATGCTATAATTAAGTATTAGGAATGATATGAGCAGCATGGAACATATGGTAACGAATCTACTCGACCCAAAACTTGATTATATCTTTAAGAATATTTTTGGCGTAAAAAAATATGAACACCTCTTAATTTCCTTTTTAAATGCCCTGTTGAAAGGCAATCCTTTGATTAAAAAACTGGTCCTGACAAACACAGAATTTCCAAAAATTTTTAAGGATGACAAAATAAGCCGCTTGGATGTGCGCGCCACTTGCAACGATGACACAAAAATAGATATCGAAATTCAGATAAAAAACACAGGCGAAATTCCTGAGCGCGCCTGCAACTATGTAGCGAATATGGTGCCAGGAACTATAGGCACCAACCAATCCTATAAAGCCGCAA
>JAISCJ010000146.1 GCA_031265645.1 Holosporales bacterium
CTTGATCTTAATGCGTAAATCTGGTTACGCTGGTCTCTAGTCACGTGGGAATAGCTTTTTTGCATGTTAACCTCGTTTGCTTTATAAGGTTAACTTTTTTCGCGTGACTTAATCTAGTTAGAGACTGTTAGTGTTGCACTTGGCTGTTTAAAGGGCGCTTCCCAGCCCATTTCCACGTTTTATTGAACATTAGCTTATGAACGTTTTTGATGAAATCGGTTTCAATTGTCAGCGCTTTTCTGGATTTGAACAGCTTGTTCTCTGCCTCGACAATATTATTCTGTTCCCATAAATTAAGCTCGGATTGAGTTTGCAAGTGCAGCGGAATGAGATTGTGAATTTCATCAGGATTAATCGGCGTAGAAGCCTCGTCATAGAAAAAGCGCACTATTCAGCCTCCCAGATTTTGTTTGCCCTTTTGGCCAAAACGTCTTCCATCTGTGCCTTCAAAAAAACGTCAAAATCGTCCACGCCTTGGTTTTCTAGCTTCATGGAATGAACAACTCCCTGTGTTTCACTTTTTACAAACTTTGCGGCTTGCTCGTTCACCATTTTTTCCAGTGTCGTTTCCGGAATTAAAAAGTACACCAACCGACAGTTCATTGCGCCAGCAGCTTCGCGTAACGTCTTTAACGTTAGCGAATCCTCAATTTCCCCGCGTTCTATCGCTGAAGCACGAGGCTGAGCGATACCAAGCCTTTTCGCAAATTGCTTTGATGTCATTCCGATGGCGCTTCTGATTGTTTTTATCCAGCCATAAACTGGGCGAGCTAACGTTGCCGCATTTTTTATTGGGCGTAACTGTTCGTCTAACTGTGTTATTGCAATTTTATTTGCCCTCATATCGTTTACGCTGGTTCACTAGATTACTCACTCATATATGATATATATAACAAGGATATTATCCGATTGCAAGATTTTGATAACATTTGTGTTATATTAATTTGCCCGTGACATGACGTTGAAATTCAAAAAATGAGTATTTTGTTAAAAGAAAGACGTGCTATACATTAGTTATACGAAGTAATTTCGGAATCTACATGCATCGCGACTTAATAATGAATTTATTGGATGAGTGTTTTCCAGAAGATCCGACTGAACAGGAAGATAAGGCAAGAATGCTAGACTTTATATCGCGCGAGCCTAACTGTTTTGAACGCAGCTGCCAGGAGGGGCATTTTACTGGAAGTTGCTGGCTTGAAAATTTTGACGGAAGCGCTGCATTGTTGACTCATCACAAAAAAATTCAACTCTGGCTTCAGCTTGGTGGGCACGCAGATGGGGATAGCAATTTATTGCGTGTGTCGTTGAAAGAAGCGCAAGAAGAGTCCGGTCTTGCCGTTGAACCAGTTTCCAATAAAATTTTCGATATCGGCGTTCATCTTATCCCGCCTTACAAAGACATAACCCAGCACTATCATTACGATGTTCGATTTTATCTACGCGCAACAGAAGACAAGCCTTTTGTCGTCAGCGAAGAGTCGCATGATTTGAAATGGGTCGAGCGGCAAGATCAGCTGCCAGATAATCGCGATGTTCAACGAATGTCTCGAAAGTGGAAAAAGTTGAAACATGAAGAATCGGGATTATTAAAGAGCTAAAGTTGCGAAGCGTAACGTGTTAGAGAATAAAAAAACAGGTAAAACGTATTTAGAAAATTATGCCAATACTTAAACTTATAAAACCATCAGAAGAATATGCAGAGCAGATCGCGGAATATCGTCGTGAATTTCTTGCGAACATGGCGTGTGTAAAAGATGATCCGGCTCACAATTTAAAAAAGATCGCAGGGACAAGTTGGCTTGAAAAATTTGAAAATCCGCTTGACTGGATCCAACAATGCAACACGTACGAAAGTTACGACACGATTCCCAACAAGAAGCACACCACGGGAACACAGTATATGAGCGTTTTGGAAGACAGCAACAAGCTCATTGGAATGCTTGCTATTCGTCACGAATTAAAAGGCGAGGAAGTTATAAACTTTGGTGGGCACATTGGCTATTCCATTCGCCCCAGCGAACGCAGAAAAGGTTACGCAAAAGAACAACTTCGGCTTGGCTTGATTAAAGCGAAAGAGCATGGGCTGGACAGAGTTTTGATTTGCTGTGCTGAAACAAATGAAGCAAGTAAGCGAACGATCCTCGCCAACGGCGGCAAGTTTGAACGAAAAATATATGTAGAGGAGTCGAAACTGTGGGTTGATAGATATTTGGTAGAATTGTAAATGGTATTAGTTCAAGACTTTGCATATAGGCTTCACTGGACACAAGTAATACTTACGGATATACGATATATGTTCTAGGAAATAGATTTTAGCAACTGCTCAACGTCTTCTAACGTCTGATAAATTTCTGTTTTAAACCATTCCAGCCACTGATTCGGCGAAATGGAATATTCTGAAATTCGCGCTAATCCTATGTACGTTTTCAATTTTGCAAAAACATATTGTAATCGTAACAGTTTGAAATCAGCGCTATGCAGCTGTGCTTCATGGGTAATATTTGAAACACATGCATCAAATATCTTTAAATTATTTGCTATAACCTCTTTGACAGGAGTTCGGTTCATTATGTACCCATCAGGATTTTGAATAATTTCGCACTGAGAAGTTGCCTCAATTGCCGCCTGAACCAAAAGCTCTATTTTTTGCATGCATTTTTCGACCTTTTTGTTTCGAATTTCTGTTTTCTGCCGTTTTTGCAACGAATCTATATTTTTAAATTCCAGTGGTAATAAATATCCAGCACCGCGTGAATTTAAAATTAAGCCCTCTAATTTCAACATATTCAACGCCTTTCGGACTTCAGAAATTTTGCGATGCATGCATGTCGTGTCCGTCGTCGATAAGCGATGAGATCGGAAAATTTTCAAAATCTCAGGATAGCTCAACGCATTAGGGTGCCTTTTGAACAAAACGTACAAAAACTCCGCCCCCCACGGCGGCAAACGTATTTCCCTAATTTCACCATCAGCTTCAACAGAAACCATATTTGATGTCGCATTAACAGAAACAATTTTCTGTGTTTTTAAATCAATGAGGCTCACAAATTTCATAGGAAATTTTTAATACTCCGGCTTTTGTTTTCATCTTTTTTATAAGAATACTCCCGATTTCGTCAGTATTCGACAAATGAGTCCCACCGCAGGGCACAGGCTTGTAATCTCCGATTTGCAAAACTCGAAATGGCTTATTGGTAGGCACGGGATATGGCAGTTTGTAATATTTATTCTCAAATGATGATAGATCAATTTCAAATACTTTTGTTGGAATTTTTTGCTGTATTGATTGATTCGCTAATTCTTGAATTAATTGCAATTGTAAATCAGAGGCTCCCTGAAACTCTACGTATGCTTCACCAGGAAAAGCATGACACTTTGTTGCGATCATTTGAGGATGCGCATTTTCTAAACAACCAGCCACTAAATGCCCAGCAGTATGATATTTGGCGTTCAACAAGCGCCGATTGAAGTCAATTTTGCAAGTGACATCATCCAATGGTTGGTCTGTGATTTTGCCATAATGACGGACTTCCTCGTCAACAAAACGCACAGAGCTTATGAATATTTCGATTCCGTCTGCTGTAATGCGGCCTTGGTCGCACGGTTGCCCGCCGCCTTGCGGGTAAAAAATTGTCCTGTCTAAAACAACGTAGTCTTCAGTTTGTCGAACGACCCGAGCGTTCTCCTGAAATAAATACGTATCAGTTAAGTATAAAAGTTCCGTCATTGTTGTGTCCTTATATGTCCTTCACGCTTCACTATGCATAAAAAAGTAACTGAATAGTACGCCTATTATATCCGAAAAGTGAATGCTTTTATCCGAATTATCCTG
>JAISCJ010000131.1 GCA_031265645.1 Holosporales bacterium
CTTAAATGGAGTCAACAGGCAGTTTCCCAGACAGGGTACAGTCCTGAAAAAGGGAATAGCTGATGATATGTTTATAGTCAGTTCTGCTACCTGGCCGCGTATGCAGGCGAGGCCATCCCATCATTTTCGTGGCGAAAAAGGAGCAAAAAACTATACTGCTTTATGATAGGTAAAACATTTTTTCAGCTTCGACTACGTAACACCAACGGTAAACGGAGCTCTTGCTAATTTTTATTTACACATTTTGCTACATACAGAACAATGCTTAGAAAGGATCAAGTAGCGGAGGGATTCCAATGAATTGGGGTAGTAAGGTTGGAAAAGTCGACGGAAGCCAGTATCAAAAGCGTCTCGCGGCACTTAAAGAAAAAAAGATCAGTACAAGGTCTATCGAAGATACAGTTAATAAAACGATCAAAAATATCAAAACGAGTGGTGGCAGGTCGTTTGTTATCTTTGGAGAACCTCAGAGCGGAAAAACGGAGATGATGATAGCTTTGAATGCTAGGTTGCTTGATGAGAATGTAGCAGGCATCATTGTCAATCTTCTCACGGACAGTGTCGACCTTCTGGAACAAAGTCTAACTCGGTTTCGTGCTTCTGGTCTCAGCCCTTCTCCGAAACAGTTCAGTGAACTGCCCTCCCAGCCAAATGATCTTGGCGACAAGAAGTGGGTCATCTTCTCAAAAAAGAATGCGAGGGATCTTGAGAAGCTCATTGAGATCCTTCGTGCTCGGAAAGACATCATTGTCATTGACGACGAGGCGGACTTCGCCTCGCCCAATGCTAAGGTAAACAGCAATGAGAAGACAAAGATAAACAAACTTATTCATGATCTGTTGGGAGAGGAGGGGCAATATATCGGCGTTACCGCGACGCCAGCCAGACTAAACCTTAACAATACTTTTGAGAATGACAGCGAACTTTGGGTCGATTTCCTTCCTCATCCGTACTACGTTGGCCAGGATTTTTTCTTTCCCACGGATGGCGTGATCAACTATCGATTACATACCTTCGATGCGGATGAGGGATCTGAGCGACGTGAACTAGAGCAGGCTATCCTCCACTTTCTATGCGGAGTTGCGGAGCAGCATAAACGGGGTAATGAACAAAATTTTACGATGTTGGTGCATACCAGTGGGAAGCGCGGCGAACATGAAAGTGATATTAATATCATACAAAATACAATCACTAAGCTTTCTACGCCGACTCACACTGGGTTCAAGCGTGCCATCAACAAGCTAGAATCTATTGCAAAACAATATGCTCAGGATAATTCTGCATCCATAGTAGAATTTGCCCTCCGAAACATTGATAGATACACTATTGCTGAAATAAATTCGAATAAGCAAAGCGGCAAGGTATCCACCATTGCCAAGCCGACCAGCCTATTTTCGTTTGGAGCCGGTGGAAATATTATCTCGCGAGGTGTAACTTTTGATAATCTACTTTCAATGTATTTCACGCGCGCGGTGAAGGGAAAATTTTCGCAGGACACGTATATCCAGAGAGCGAGGATGTTCGGATCCCGAGAAGACTACAAGGAATATTTTCAATTATGGATTCCCACAGAACTCCTGAAAAATTGGACCAAGTGCTTTGCATTTCATAAGCTCGCTATTGAGGCTATGCGCAGCAAGGCAGGTGCACCTGTCTGGCTTTCAGACCACAAAACAACCCCTACAGCTGTCAGTTCTATCGACAAGTCTACTGTTGACTTCGAAGATGGTGAGATGTCGTTCGGGTTGTTTGACTTCAATGAAGATACGCATGGTGCTTTGATGAATAGGCAGAGCAGGACGAATCAGCAAATGCTGGATGCATTGCACAAGTATTTTTCAGACAATGAATTTCCAAAATACTTATTCTCTTATTTAAAACATGATTTAACAAACCCGCAAGCAGATATTTCATTCCATCGTGCCAGTGTCTTCGGTACTGGAACAAGTAACTATACAGATGAGGAAGTCGCGAATCTCCGCCGTAAAAAAGGAATATTCGCGAATAATGAATTCGTTAGAAGTGAGCGAAAAGACGCAAAACATCACTTAAAGATTTTTTATAACGAACACGGCAAGGCGCGTCTCTTCTACAAAATTAATGGAGACTCCATCAAATTTATTCGGAATAGGAAATGATTTCAGATAGTTTTAGATACTATGGCTGTGTGCTCTATCAAGTAATAGAACAACCTGACCAGCATGCCACCATTCAGCGTTTGAACTGTAATATACTTAATTTGTATTTAGTAAACGACGATTTGCCCTTTTACATTAAATATTCTACCAACCGTACCGGCCCATGGAGCTCCAGCTTTCAACTGACTCACCAAGAGCGACAGAAAGAGCTTTTTGATATATACAGAGAATATATAACAGTATTTGTATATGGTCATGTTGGCATAGCAGCGCGGCTCTATGCAGAATTACAGAGGGTAATTGGTGTTAGTTCTAGGTTACAGGAAGACGAATCGATACAAAGGCGCCATAACAAGATGTACCAGATCAAGGGGCGCAATGGAGCCTTGGATCGGAATATCTCCAGAAGTAGCTTTTCGGAGATATTAAAAAACCACGCTGAAAGGCTAATGCACAAATGAAACATGTTCATCCATTTCCTGCGCGTATGGCTCCTGAAATCACACTCGAAAAAATACAGTCGCTAAATTCAGAGCAGACGGTTTTAGATCCAATGGCTGGATCTGGCATGGTCTTGTCGCAAGCAGTGCGTTGCGGAATCAATGCAATCGGAGTGGATTTGGATCCCCTTGCGGAATTGATCTCTCGTGTCGGAACGACATCAGTAGATGAAGATGAAGTCAATGATGGACTGAATGCACTGCTTGAGCAGTGTACTAAAATGTCTAGCGAAGTATTTTTGCCTTGGATTGATGAAGACGATGAAACTTCAAATTTTATCGACTTCTGGTTCGCTCCTAAACAAAAAACGCAGTTAAGAAAACTCTCGTTCCACTTGCTAGCTCAGCCCATCAACGTATCTGATAATGTACGAGATGTTATCAAAATTGCTTTATCGCGACTTATCATCACGAAAGAACCTAAGGCTTCTCTGGCAAGAGACACGGCTCATAGCAGACCGCATAGGACCATTCAGGAAAATGATTTTGATTTGCTGAGTGCAATGCAATCTTCTCTAAAGCATGTATTAGATGCATTGGATACTTCATCAATCAAAGCAAAAGCGGAAATATTTTTGGGGGATGCACGGCATCTGACGGTAATCGAAAACGATACGATCGACTGCATCATCACTTCCCCGCCATATTTGAATGCAATTGACTATATGCGCGGGCATCGTCTGTCGCTTGTTTGGTTGGGCTATCGCTTGGGGGAACTTCGTAAAATTCGTGAGGTTGCTATTGGAGCTGAACGTCCTCTGAATAATTCACTTAGCGAAACCTTTACCGAAATTCTTGCTGAACTTGGCTTAGATCAATTTGAAAATAGGAATAAAAATATGCTAGCACGTTTTTTTTGCGACATGATACAGCAAACGAAGGAGGCATACCGTATCCTAAAAAAAGGCTCCACAGGAACATATGTGATCGGAAATTCAACAATCCGTGGAACCTACGTTCGGAACAGTGAACTTTTAAAACGTGCTGGAATACTTGCTGGATTTGATGTTTTGCGTGAAACGGAGCGTGAGATACCTGACCATCGGCGCTACATGCCTGTAACAGTCAGTACTGACAATAGCCTAGCGAGCCGTATGCGCACGGAACACATTATTGACTTCAGAAAAGCCAGCTAGTGTTGCGTCCTTGAAATAAATCTTTATAATGAATTCCAGACAAGGAGTTCATTATGCGGCCATGTACTCGAATTGAGTTGAGCTAAGAGCAGGAATCCATACTGAAGATGTGGATAAATTCGGGAAAAACGGAACAGCGACTTGGCCTTCGTGCAAAAGTCATCCTTCTGGCAGCACAAGGGATTGGTGTAAAGGCAATCCAAGAAACTATCGGTTTGTACTGGCAAAGTTGTTTGAAATGGCGCAAATGGTTTCTCGCGTCGGGCATTGACGGTCTTTTCGACAAGCCGGG
>JAISCJ010000141.1 GCA_031265645.1 Holosporales bacterium
CACGTGGGAATAGCTTTTTTGCATGTTAACCTCGTTTTTTGCTTTATAAGGTTAACTTTTTTCGCGTGACTTAATCTAGTTGAAGATTGCTAGTGTTGCACTTGGCTGTTTAAAGGGCGATGAATAAAAAAGTGGCACTGGAATGTTCGCCAGATGATGCCGAGCGGGCCAAGAAATTTACGAGGGATCGCATCTATCGTTTACTAAAATGCCCGCTTTACAAGGGATAAATACATTGTGAAGGCTCGTTATATAAAGCCCACCATGAGGCGATAATTGACGAGGCGACATGGGACAAAGTGCAGGAATTACTTGCTCAGAAGCCCGTTAAGGCGATCCCACAGCACATCCCGTTTGACTGCGCGTTCAAAAGCAAAATCCGCTGCAAAGACTGCGACAGAGCCATGATTGCTAATTTTAGTACAAGAAAGAATAAGAAATATCCGTATTATACGTGTTTGCGGAAAATCAAGGGGATACATTGCGTTGGAATGAATCAGAATATTGATGCGGAGTTGGTTCAGCGGATTGTAGTTACAGAGTTGCGTAAAATCCTGAAAGAGCCTGAAATGCTTGGAGCATTATGGTAAAAAATGTCTAAAAGGCCAATCGTTGGTGGGCCCGATGAAGCCTGTAAAAAGCTTCAAAACCTCGATACGATCTGGGATTTTTTGTCACCAGAAGAACGAAACATGATTTTGCAAGAATTTGTGCACAGAGTCTGGCTTAGCAAAGTGTTGCAAGGGGGTCCAACGGAGGGAAATTTTAACCTACTGGTATGGAGGGAATTTCCCTCCGTTTTCATAAAAATCGTCTACAAGTAGGTTGCGGAGGGAAAATTGGACAATTTTATGAAAATCCATAAATCGTAAAAAGTCCAGGAAATATAAGGTCTAGACGCTTGTGCCAAAGCCATAGGCACACCTCCGGTAACGGAGGGAAAAAACACTGGTGCCGCAAGAAGGAATCGGACCTTCGACCTCATCCTTACCAAGGATGTGCTCTGCCACTGAGCCACTGCGGCGCGATAATGGATAGTAGCACATAGACCTGTATCACGGAATGCGTTACTGCTCGTGCGTCAAGATAAGGAGGGTCAGGGATGAAGGAAGGCCCTTCGGCACAGGCAGCAAGATGATTTGCCAAACCACCACACGGTGCGGGCTTTTATTAGATATTCCAAGTCCTTTTGAAGCAGGTGTGCGGGGGTATCGATCTTCTTGCGCTTTCTGTTAAGATTTCCGTAAATGAGTCGTGTATCACGGGCTCCATTGACGCAATTATTTCACCACATTGTGCACTTTGATAAAGGGCAAGCATGCTCGTTTTCTCGCTGTCTGCTGTTTTTGTTAGGATTGCTTTTGTCAGGTTGCTCTACGCATCGTGGAGAACTTGATGAGTCGTCTCACATTTGTGATCAAAGTGCTGACGTGCGACCAACAGCAAATATTTCTGTTGAAAAACCAGTTACATCGGCCATTCAACCAGAAGCGTTAAGCCAAAATAAAGAGGAAGATACGAACGAAGGCTCTGATAGTCAAGAAGAAGACGAAGATGACGCAGAATTAGAAGGATTGATCAGCCCAACCGTGGATTTTGCGGCGGCGGATCCATTCGAAAAAATGAACCGTGCACTGTATGGAGCACACCGTTTTATTGACCTATTATTTGTTCGTCCAATTGCACTAACGTACAGCAAAGTTCTTCCAAAGCCAGCGCGTCATGGGTTTGCAAATTTCGTCTCGGCTTTAACTGCACCGCTTCGCGTGGTTTGCCATCTTTTACAAGGAAATGTGGAGGCTGCTGGAAAATCGGCAGGTAAATTTGTCACAAACATTGTTTTCGGTTTTGGCGGCTTAGTAAATGTTGCAGAGAAGTTTGGACTAAAAGAAACCCCAACAGGATTTACTGAAACGCTGAAAAAGTGGGGGGCCAGGCCAGGACCCTACTTAGTTGTTCCTGGTGTTGGACCGACGACTATCCGCGGCGCAGTAGGGTTCTTATTCGATAGCTTCTTGGATCCAGTGTTCTTATTTACTTTGAACAAGGACCTTCCTGGAAACTCTCGGCATGAATTAATGTATGCGGATACAGGCGTTCAAGTGGGCGGAATGATCATACAGAGGTCACAGATAGACACAATTTATGACAGTCTTGAAAAAAATCCGACCAATCGTTACTCTAAACTTAGAGCATTGGTGTTACAACAATCGGTCAACAAATAGGGCTACTGCATGAGCTGTACGAACAATGGTGTGGTTTGGACAGTAGCCAGACAACCAACAGTGAGGGGGGTGTATGATTAAGGTATTTACTGTTGCGTGGTTGCTCGCGTTTATTGGTAGAGCAGAGATCGTTTCTGCTGGAGAGTTTTTTCGTTCACTTATTGAGGGAAATGACGCTAGTTCCAGCGAACAAGAGGAGGACAATGGACGCAACGTGGCGACGCAGGAAAACTTGTTCACGCCTTACGCAAAGTCTTCGAATTCGAAACCTTCTGGAACTAAGGTTGCCGTAAACAAAGCTCTTCCTGCAGTCGTTAGCATCTCAACAGTATCGGAAGTCAACAGCCCATTTATGAATGATCCGCTGTTTTCATTCTTTTTCAACGGCGGTCTGCAACCAAAAGCGTTGCGCGGTGGTGGCTCTGGCGTTATTGTTGATCCGCGTGGGTACGTCGTTACGTGTGCGCATGTGGTTGACCGAGCGAAAGTTGTGACAGTGACAGTTACTAACATTGGGACGTTCAAGGCAAAGGTTATTTTTTCAGATCCATCTCTGGATCTAGCTGTACTTCAATTAACAACGGGCAGATTCAAGGGGGAATTACCATTTTGCAAAATATCGGAGGACTTAGTTGAAATAGGAGATAAAGTTGTTGCGATAGGAAATGCTTTTGGCCTTGGGCTGACTGTTACGCGCGGTATTGTTTCTGCAACACTTCGGATTATCGACGGACGCGTCGTTTGCCAGACAGACGCATCTGTAAACCCAGGGAACTCTGGGGGACCGGTGTTAAACAGAGATGGCGACCTCGCTGGAATTGCGAGCGCGATATATTCGCGACACGGTGGGTTTATTGGTATCGGCTTCTTTGTTCCTGGGATGGCAGTTCGATATGTGGTTAACCGCGCGATCCACAAAGCGAAAGAATCCGTGGCGCCATTTCAAGTCGCGTCATTGGATCCCTCCGTTGTTGCAGCGTTGCACGATAAGGGCTTGCCAATTCAAGGTGGATGTGAAGTTGTCCGAATTGTCGATTCATCTACGGGAATTAAGCCACGCGATGTAATCTTATCCGTTGCGGGCTTATCCATGCCTTGCAAAGAGGTCCTGAGCTTTTATACAAAAATGATTCCGGTTGGAACGCAATATCAAGTACATTACATCAAGGCGGACGATTTGTCAGGTGATCGACTGCCTGAAATAAGGACAATTCTCGTTGAAGCTAAAGAAAAAAAGGCTTCTAGCGCGGCGAAGGGAGTTACGCTACAAGGCAAACACATTTTGCACAATGTTGTTGTTGCAGATTTGACGGATGATATTGCTACACGCATGAATATAGATTCAACAGAAGGCGGTGCCGTAGTTGTGAAAGCTCCTGAAGGAAGCATTGTTTGCGAATCGGACATTATACTGGGGTGTAACCAGGAAAAAGTAACTTGCGTTGATGACCTTAAATTGGCCCTGGAGAAAGGGATTAATGGATACATGCTTCAGATGCGGCGCGGATCCACTGTTCTTATGATGCAAGGATCGACAGGAGTCCCGCAACAAAGTGATATGTTCTAGAGAAAAGAGCTCAAAGGTAGTTTTTTTGGGGGTGAAGCATTATGGACCTTAGATGTATTTTATTAGACTTCCTTTATATTAATGCACAATATTTAAGGCGAAGTTCAACTGCTTTGGAATTAAGCAAAAAAACCTTGATCGGAATTACCGTGCTCGCTTCGAACTCATGTTTTTCATTCGACATCCCATTGAAATCAGTAAATAAAGTCGTTGCGAAAAAAGCGTCAAGCGCGCCATTCAACGATGGTGTTCCATCTTTTCAGCGTGGCTCTGGTGAAACTGATCCAGCAAAAGTTTGTGAAGCACTCATTTCTATGGGGAAGCGCTACGAAGAGAACAACGAGTTCACACAGGCAATGGATTGCTATAAAGCTGCGGCGTTGATTAATCGGGAATCTGCAAAAAATGCTATTGATTCATTGGAGTTGAAAATAAAAAATGAAGCAGAATTAAGGAGGCAGGAAGAGGAAATCCAAGCATTGCAGCGTGGTGCCAAACAGGGAAATGCCGCGGATGCCTATAAATTAGGAAAAATTTACTATGGCAGAAACGACATTGATGAAGCCGTAAAAATGTGGACTTTGGCGAGTGAAAATAAACACCCAAAGGCACCGTATCGGCTTGCTCTAATGTACGAAAAAGGTGATAAAGTTTCGGTAGATTTCGCAAAATCAGAAAAATTCTACCGAATTGGCGCCGCCAATGGTCATGCTGAATGTGCGTACATTACTTCTAAGTTGCTTGAGATCGCATCATCAACAAAGCCAGGCTCAGAAGAGGAAGCGTTTACGTTGAAAAAAGAAGCCGCGAATAGAGGTCATCCTGTCGCTGCAGCAGAGGTCGGATATGCATATGCAGCAAAAGGCGAGCATGTAAAAGCTCGACAGTATTTTGAGAAAGCGAAAAAATACGCTACGCCAAATTCTACAATGACTGTCAGTGTGCGACAGATTATGAGTTACAACATAGCAGCCGAAGACGTACAAATGCTTAAACAATAGCCATTAGCATTAGCATAAATATGCTATGCTTACGGCGAAGTGTTGGGACTCAATTTAAAAATGTCGCGTTTATACCCACTCGCAACTCGTTGTTCTTTGTTTCGATCAAATTTGGTTCATGTGGCCTGTGGCGTGTTTGTCGCATGCGTTTTAACTAGCTGCTCGGCTCGCAAGGAACCATGTGATGTTGTACAGGCGCGCCCTTTAGTATATTACCATAAAGCGGCAGAAAATGAGACGCTAGGGGCAATTGCGCGCCGTTATGATATGTCGATAAAGGAAATCTGCCGGTTAAATGGGCTTGAGCCGTCCACAGTACTGGTTCCTGGACAAAAAGTTTTTATATTACCTCCGAAAGGAATCGTCCAGGGGCCCCAAGGCGCACCAATTATATCTGTGGACACATCATCCAATCAGTCATCTGATACACAAGAAGATCCTGCTGTAGATAGCACTCTTGCGATTTCTGATGATGACTCCTTCGACAATTGGACAGTTCCTACCGCGACGTTTATTTGGCCTGTGAAAGGCAAACTTTTAAGAAAATTTAAAGACAAGCTTCCTAATGGCACAACCAGCGAAGGGATTAATATCAGTGCGCCGTTGAATGTTTCGGTAAAAGCATGTGCGGATGGCGTTGTTGTCGACGCTGGTGAGCTTGTACTTGGATTTGGTAAGATGGTGATCCTATCTCACGATAACGGTATGATCTCGATTTATGGGCACTTGCAGGAAATTTCTGTAAAGCGACCACAAGATGGCGAGACAATACAAGTTCAAAAAGGGCAAGTTATTGGGCGAGTTGGAAAGTCTGGAAATGTTAGAGTTCCGCAACTTCACTTTCAATTACGAGATGCAAAAAAATCCCCTATAGATCCAGTAAAACATTTGCACGCCCATTAAACAGCCAAGTGCAACACTAGCAATCTTCAACTAGATTAAGTCACGCGAAAAAAGTTAACCTTATAAATCAAAAAACGAGGTTAACATGCAAAAAAGCTATTCCCACGTG
>JAISCJ010000015.1 GCA_031265645.1 Holosporales bacterium
TCTCAGCATTGCTATTGTGCTGGTCATTGTAATTCTGGCGATGTTCCGTCCACGCATGCGAGAAGACTACACTGTGTCATTGCTTCAAGATGGAAATATTCCTTGGTGCATCATCCCTCTTGATAAGTCTGGCTTGGTAGAAAAAAAATCATTCCTCTGTTCAAATGAATTTGCAAACATCATTGGGGCAAGGCTGCCTTCATGGGGGATGATCGTTAACGCTTTTGATACAGAAGGGTCCAATTTTAGAAGCGGCATGCAGAATCTTCTCAAGACTGGAGAGTCAATGTCTATTCGCATTGTTGTCCGTGAAAAAACCTACGAAATAAATGCCAAAATTTCTTCGGCGCGTATTCGGGCCTCAGGAGATCACGTTGTGGTTAGAAATGTTCTTTTGACGCTGCACGACGTAACTGAAGCCAAAAAGATAAAGGAACGGTATGATGGTACCCTTGAAAAAGTAAACGATTTACTAAATATCCTAAACGCGCTTCCTTTTCCTGTTTGGACTAGAAAAAATGATGGGACCTTAACTTTTTGCAACGCAACATACGCAAAGTTTTTGGAAACTCAGCCATATCAAGTTTTATCCCATCAATGGGAATTAATCGACGGCCCCAGTGCAAAATACGCCAAGCACCTCTATAAAGAAGTACTTGCTAACCGCAAGGGGCAAACTATAGAGGTCAAGAAAAAGCTAAAAGGAGAAGAGCGAACTTATAAAATTTTGGAAGACTTAGTTTCAAAAGTAGAACCATACAGCAATGAATACGCAATAGTAGGTGCCGCATTCGATTCATCAAGGCAAGTCGAGCCCTTAAAAGTCCAAGATGAAAAATTATACGAGGATACTCTTAACCTTGCGGACTGGCCTTTCTGCATAATAGATCGCAATGGGCAAGTCGTGCTGCGCAATTTTGCATTTGAGCAATTAATAGGCGTTAACGTTTCTAAAAATGAATCGTTCATTCACGACGTATTAGAGCGGCTACGTGAAGAAGATAAGCTTCCAGGAGATGTCGATTTTCCAAAACTGAAAAAAGCTTTTTCTCAGTGGCTTGAGCGAAAAAACCTTCCTTTTCATGAAATGTTACATATGCCGTCGGGACTGGTTATCAATGTTTCTATATTAGCACATCAAGACGATTGCATTTTGCTAACACTTAAAGACATTACGCAAACATTAAACATAGAAAGTCGTTATAAGTCACTACAATCTGTGTGGAACTCTGTTGTAGATCAATCCAAAGATGCGATTTTAATCATCGGCTTAGATCATAGAATACACCGTTGTAGCACGTGCGTTAGAGAAATTTTAGACAGGGATTCGTCTTCGCTTATTGGAATATCAATAAAAGACTTTCTTCGTACGCTTGTTCGCCAACATGCTGTACAAATATGGAAATCAAGCTTAGAGGACGCTATTGAGCTCAGAAATCCGCACACTGTCACGATCTTAACAACAATAAACACGTTATTGTGCGAATATATGCCCTTGCCTGATGGGTGGCATATGTTACGTTTCTCGATTTGTGCCCAAGAAGGGCAAGCGAATACGTTGTTCAGTGATTGCGAGAACGTGAGGCAAGAGTCATGTCGAAAAATCTCACATCGATGAAGAAAAGATGCATATCGATAGCTTTATTGGTCTTGTCATTTTGCGAGGATGCGGAATGCGCGGCGAATTTGCAGAATGAAGTAAAACGTCAAGGAATCATTCGTAAGCTAATCGAAAAATTTATAAAACATGATAAAATCAAAGACGAAATACATGCTCTTTTAAAAAATGCGAATGAAAAGGAAGATTTGTTCATCGCTGGAATGTTAAGTGGATCATTAATATTTGAAGAAGATGGCGAATCCAAACAGAGTGTTTCTACCATTAACTCAACGCCTTGTCTGACCCAATTCGAGGTAGACACGTTATGGATGAAGGGTTCTAGTGGTTTTATGGACAATCTAGCTGTGTACATATCTGGAAAGCTGTTTGGTTTTCGAATTTTCAGCAAGTATTTTTTCATTGAAGCAAAAGGCGTCGATAAGATTTTGGGGTCAATCGCCAGGTCATCAGATACGCAAACGGCGGATGATGTGTACTTAGGCCTTGCAGTTGACCGTAAATATCTAAAAGATATTTGCAAAGAGCTGTACACCACACTTGCAAGCGATCCAGAAAATCGCTATTTGAGTTTTGTCATATCAAAAGTTATTTCGAATCAGACAAATTCAAGTGTAAACAAACAATTGGCTGACGACGCGAACATTGCTGAGGCCAAAGCGCTTAACATTGCGGTTGAATCAGAGTACGCACTGATGTGGTTGGATGCGTATATCGCGAATTCAAACGAACGTGAAAAATATGAACATAAGCTAAAAATGCTCAAACCGGAGGCCCTGCGATTAGCTGCGTTAAGGGCTCTTAATCGAAGTGGGGCAGCTTATCCAAAGGCACTAGCTGCATATACATTAGCCAGCACGAAGGAACAAGGCCTTTGCAGCGAACTAAACGCTCTTGTTGAGTTTCTAATTAAGAATAAACAAGCTCAAGCTTTTGAAGTATTTTTACAGAAAAACGGCGCAGTATCAACCAAGCACTAATAGTATTAACATTCTACTAATGTCTGTCTCCGCCAGCTTAAAAAATTAACATAATTTAATCGCAAGAATATACAGACATTATTAGAAACTTAATACTTTAACAGAATCGAAGGCGTTTTTACCCAATCGTAAAAAAGGAGTTGGTGCCAGGAACCCGCTCCGTGTCTCCTGTTCTTTTTGCGATTGAGTTATAATCCAGTTGTGACTAAGATGGCAAAGTTTCAGGCTCTTTCAAAGCTGTTCCCGGAACAACCTTTACAAAATCTACGTAGTGCGTTCCTCCATACGGAACGTGAGACGAAATGTAATCTGTATTACATTCCTCAACTATGTCATTCCATTCCTTAGCACGTTTCCCGATCGGCATTTGATTCAGCTGCCGATTGAGCTTATCGCGAACAGCAAACTTTAACAAATTTTTAAGCAAATAAAAATCAGGTCCTATAAATCTCGAGTGTCTGATGTCACAATCTTTTAATAAAAACCAAATAGGAAGAAAAAGCGAATCAACCTCATACGCCATGAATTCACCAAATTGTTGGCCGCCAAGGTCACTTATATTTTTCGCAACTACAGTAGGGCAGAACAAGTATTCGCCTGGCTCATTTTTTGACTCTCTCACTATGCTATGCAAGCAGTGGGATATCTTATCAGCAACATCAAAAAAACTCGATTCAAATGCTACTCGCTCAGCACTTTTCATAGGTTTTTGAAGACCGTGGTGTTGCACAAAAAACTGAGCATTCTTTTCACGTTCAATCTGTTCGAAAAACAATTTAAATTCATTCCCTATCGGTGGATTCACGTATTCCGCATCCCCAAAGAATCTGAAATATACAAACAAGTTGTGATCTAAAAACTCTCCCGTAGCAGAAAAATTAATCGCAGTTTCATGAAGGTTTATTAAATCAACATTTGTTTCACTGAAGTTTATAAAGTTCATTAGAAACAAAGCTTGAGCAGAAATATCTGCGCATTTTAAGGAACTTTTATCTAACATTCTTCCAAGCGGATCAATTATCCACATCAACCAACTGTGCACGATCTCAGTGATAGGATTGGTTCGATTTCCCGACGCTAAATCGAAAATACCAATTCTGCCTTCATTTAGGTCGTAACGATAATTGTCACGATGAAAGTCATTCAAAGGTACTCCATGTTCACTTGCCCAACAAAGAACGAGAGCCAACTTTTGAGCCCAATCTTCCAGTTGTTTTGGAGTTGCGAATCTAAATACATTGCTAGTTCCATGAAAATAAGGCTGAATGGTCATCACTTCGTTAGTTAAATCAACTTCATTTACCTCATCCGTTTTAACCCAAGCATCTCTAATAAAAAAGTGCGTTGGAGCGAAGATACTTCCAAACGGTATTCCATTAAAATAAAGAGTGCGATTTCTAAATTCTGGGTCGATACGTCGAATTGCATGCAATTCATTTTTACTGCACATTTTAAGCACGTACATGCGCCTACTTGTCAATAATCTAATCAAAAGCGTGTCTGATGAGTTTCCGTGTTTAAAACGTTTGGCATTGTTTTCTACTATATCGCTCTCCATCTTGCCGAAAATTGTTAGCGCCATCCACACGAAAGCGCCATCTCGAGGAAAGTGTCGAAACAAAGATGAATCTGCCGGAATCCAGGAATCAAGCGTTAAATTTCTTGCTGGATCGCTTGCTATTAATTTATCGCGAGGTATTTCAACAGAGCTGTGCGCGCTTATGGCAACAACGATATTTAGTATCAAAAACGAAAAAACCTTCTCCACGAGCAACTCATAATATCTTTCGGGATGCCATATTATCACACGATATCATCCCACAAAGCAAAACCTTTGTTTACATTATGTAGACGAGAGTAGAGAGGCCCATTACTGAGCATCCCCCTCCACAAAACCGGACGTGCCCTACTAAGGCATCCGGCTTCCAGCTATGTCTTCAGCTTCAGATTTGTTTTGGAGCGCTCGGCAT
>JAISCJ010000061.1 GCA_031265645.1 Holosporales bacterium
AGACATATTAATAGTCCGAAATAGTTGATGCATATGCTTGAACTGAATTTTGTCGGCAAAAAAATGCGTTACAGCATCCACACTTCTTATAAAATCCAATCAGATTTTTTATGGTATTAATTGTAGTCGTGTATCAAGTTAGAGCGCTACGCAATGAGCTCACCCCAATCGAAAATGTATGGCACATTTGCTGGACTGGACGTTGGGACGGAAAAAGTAAGTTGCGCGATTGGGCGTTTAAAATATGATGAGGAATCTGTCAGTCCGCAAATTTTACTTGCAGGATTTGGGCAGCGTGCATCTCGTGGGATTAATCTTTCGGGAATTTCTGATTTGGAAGCTCTCGAAGATACGATATTGAATGCCGTTTACGCCGCAGAAGAGGTTGCACAAAGAAACATCAAAGATGTATATGTTAATATTCCCGCATCATTGATCCAGACTCACAAAGTTGTAACAAGCCTATCTTTGTCTGGGCAAACGCCTATTCAGCCCGGGCATATTCGAAAGCTGCTAAATTTATCTCGAAATGTGCAGGTCCACGATAATCAATACATCATTCATGTGTGGCCATTGTCATATACGCTGGACGAGATGACAAATATCAAGGACCCGACAGGAATGATTGGACGAGAATTGTCTGCACTTTGCCACGTAGTTATTGCAAGCAAGTCATACATCAAAAACCTGACGCACTGTATTGGACGTTGTAATCTAGACGTAGCGGGTTTCGTTGCAGATTCGTACGCAATTGGGCTGGCTTGCTTGACTAACGACGAAGCAGAACTTGGCGCCACAATAGTCGACATTGGAGGCAAGTCGACGCAAATTGCGTGCTTCAATCATGGGGATATGGTCGGTCTGTGGCATGTTTCGATGGGTGGGTATCACATCACGTCGGACCTTGCTCGAGGCCTATCAACCACACTATCGCAAGCGGAGCGAATGAAATCGCTGTATGGCAGCCTCGCTTTAGAAGACCAAAATTCAGCCGAACAAGTTCCAATTACGCAAGTAGGCCAAGCTGGGCCTAACGTAAATTATGTTCCGAAACAAGTTATATACGACATAATTAGAGCAAGAATAGATAGTATATTTGATCACGTACTAATGCACTTAGCCAATGCTTCGAAAGAAATAAACCCTGTGATTTTTCAAAAAATTTTGCTTACTGGCGGGGCTTGCCAAATGCAAGGGATTTTAGAATTAGCCAATGCAAGGCTTGATGCTAATGTGCGTTTAGCACCCCAATCAGGGATATCAGGACAAAATAGCGTATTGCAAGCGTTGTCATTTTCTACGTGCGCAGGATTGCTGCATTATGCCGTTCAGGATCAAACAGGACAAGTGCGGGACAATCGGTCTGGAAATTTTTGGCAGAGGCTTTGGGGATGGCTAGGAATGTAAAGCTGGTAGCAGTTTATCTATTACGATTGCATTCACTTTTTTCTGTTGTTGATCTACAAAAAAATCAGGCTGACCGTACAAATAATGCTACAATTAGACATTAGAAGGGATATAAACAACATAGGGTATATGGTAACTACTTTACTAGATCCAAAACTTGATTATATCTTTAAGAATATTTTCGGCGTAAAAGAATATGAACACCTTTTAATTGCCTTTTTAAATGCGCTGTTGAAAGGCAATCCACCGATTAAAAATCTGGTCCTGACGAGCACAGAATTTCCGAAAATTTTTAAGGATGACAAGGCCAGTCGTCTGGATGTGCGCGCAACTTGCAATGATGACACGGAAATAGATATCGAAATTCAGATAAAAAATACTGGCGAAATCCCTGAACGAGCTTGCCATTATGTAGCAAATATGGTGCCCGGAACAATTGGCGCCAATCAATCCTATAAAGCTGCAAGGGTTATAGGCATTTGGATTCTTGGCGAAAATGTAATTGATGGACCGGATGCCATAAGCGAGGCGTACATGACGTTTCAGCCGACGGCCCACGTTCCATACAGAATTATGACAGATACAATGAGGGTTATTTTTGTCGAATTGGAAAAGTTTAATCCGAAAGACGCGGATGCGCAGGATCTTTTGACAGCCTGGCTATCGTTTTTAAAGGACCCGCTTTTGCTGGATGATGTTTTTTTGAAGATTGAAGAAGTCAAGAACGCAATGGATCGGCTGAAATATATTAGCTCAGATAAAGAAGTTCGAGTCAGTGCAGATTTGCGTCAGAAGACGATTAACGATAGAAATAGCGAATTTACTGTTGCTACAGAAAAGGGCATCGCAATTGGGAAGGAAGAAGGTATCGCAATCGGGGAGAAAAAAGGTATCGCAATCGGGGAGAAAAAAGGAAAGGCTGAAGGAGCAAAAGAATCTGCAATTAGGATGTTAAAGAAAAACATCTCCTTGAACGATATATCTGAATTTACCGGACTTTCTATTGAAGAAATAAAGTCGTTGCATAAATAATAAAACGTTTAAACGGTTCATCGTAAGTAGAGAAATCCCTTTTTCATATTCCAAATTACTCTATCCCGCTGTTTTATTCGATATTTTTCAGCGTTATATCCTAAACAATTGGGCTTGAATTAATCTGCAATTCCCGTAAAATCCTGAGACATTTACGAAGTTAGTTGATTCCTGTCTGATTTTCGGCAAAGCCGTTAAAAAAAATGCTGTTTTGGCGCCATTTAAAGCGTGGGTTAACAGTGGGACATTAGTTGCATCAACTCATGTATTTACTAGTTAGGCAAATATCTCAATTAAAGTTTATTTATTGACGGAAATAATGGATTAGATCACCATTGAAAATAAGGTATAACGGGCTTCTTTGAGAATTCTTTTCTTCGGCCATAACTAAGGCAGCTAACGACAATTGCAATAAAAGAAGTATAGCTAAGCGCCTTGATAATGCGCCATGCGTGACAAAACGACATTAGTATAATGTTAATAATTCTAGGTTTCATGTGGGAGCCCGATGTTGCAAATGCACAGCTTAAATGTGATGGCAGAGTAATAATGCATCAAAATCACTTTGTCATTTGTGGCTAAAATGAATTGAACGTGGCACACTATCATCAGGGGCTAATTGCAATGAGTTTCGCTATATGGTCGAATCCTTATATGTAATATTAGTTGCCGTTATTTCTTGTTCTTCGATCTGTGCATTTAATAAATTCAGCGACGACTTCGATATTAGTGAAAGTAGCGATTCGGAAGAAATCCCCAAAATTTCATTTCGCCTCAATACCGCTAAAGGTCTTGTAACGTTAAATCGGAACGAGTTAGTTGATTTAATAAAAGTAATGGCTGATGATCTGCGAGAATTTTGCAGTAATAATAAGCTCCTAGTAACAGCTCCCCAGGAATTTATTTCGCATGCCATGGACTGCCACGATG
>JAISCJ010000003.1 GCA_031265645.1 Holosporales bacterium
AATAACGTACCGTGCGGAGGTGGACGCGCTGCTGAGAGTATCGTTCAATTACTGGCCGGAGCTTTGTCGAATGGATTCGCGATTAATTCATGCCATAACTACATTGGCGGCCATCAGGAACTGGAATATTAAAGTACCAAAAAGGTCTAAAATGGCGGATGATCTGTTAGCGTTGTGTTTCCAAGATTCTAAGTCTAAACCCAATCTGTTTTATAGGGCAGACCTAGATTCTAGGTTTAGTACGTTCCTTCCAGATAATCCTTACCGTGGATATTTTCTCGCAACAAGGTTGCAGTCGCGACGAATAAATCCCGAGCTGAATGTGCCAGCCTTTGATTCACTCCTGCTCGATCTCGCTTTGTCAGGCGAGACTGCTTCACCTATTTCAAGAAGATCCTGGCAGGAGTGGTTTTCACAAGCTTGTAATAAGGACTTTTTCGAAATCAAAAGATGTTTTTTACAAAAAGCAAAGAATTTTACAATAGCACAAGTCAAAGAATTTGAAGGCGCGTTTCTCGATCCCCAAGACCCGGAGGCGCAGGCATTTTTATCTTATGGGCACCACTTCATCCTGTTTGAGTTTCTTCGTGGCGGTTATTTAGGTCGCGAGCTCAGTAACATTTGGCTGGCTTTAGCTAATGACAGGCCATTGCAAATTCCTGATCTGCTTGATGTCCTTAAAGCTGGACAGTGGTGCAATCCCCATGAAAGGATAGACTACTGTGATGGTTCTCGCGATGATACTAATAATGTTGCATACGTTTTTTGTTCTAGCTTTATCGATTTTTTGAAAACGTGCGAAGGAAGTAGAGGTCTTTTTCCGTGGGACGTAAGTCTTCTTGGTGATAAGAGTGACTTGGTGGATTATCTTCTTGACAACATGTCAGAAGTTTTACTTAGTTCAAGAGGACAGTTCATGAAAGATTTTACCATAGCACTCTTTCAACGAACGTTATTTGGGCCAGATTCACCCGCAGATATACGAGATAGATGTTATTATAACGCTGTTGCCGCCATTGCAAGGAATGTTCGCAAACATGAGGCGAAGGTAGAAGCCAAAACTGCTTTCTGGGATACAATTTTACAGGATAGACATTTTGCATTTTTAGATTTCGCCAGAGAGTGGAGTATATCATCAAAGGATACTAATGATCTTCGTTCTCGCGCGGCAGAGATTGTTTTGTTCGAACGCGATAGTGACTATGACGGAACGATTGATGATCTGACATTCATTACGCTTTATCCCTATTGTATACTGCATTTCTTTCAAGCGATTCGAGATTCCAAGAAAAACAATGAAGAAGAAAGCAGAGAACAAATAATCTTAAATCATGCGCTAAGTTTGCTAGATGGTACGGCTCGGCTGACAGGTTTCCAAGGTAATAAAGATAAGCTACGTTCGTTGTCCGCGGCAATTATTCAAAAATGTAGACCTAAAACGTACACGTTACTTAGGCAGGTGTCCAAATTTTGCAATATACACAATATTCATAAAGAAGAAGATTTGCAGGCTTATGTTCAAACGTGGAGCCGTTTGAAGGCTGGTGCATAGTTTTTTTGAACAGTTAGGTTAATAAAAATTTATTAAAAAGAGGAAGACATGAGATTTACACGTTTATTCGGCGCATCAATCGTCGCGGGGATGATTAGTTCCCAACAGCTACTGGCAACAATCCTCCCTCAGGTGTACCACGCACTCATCGCGCCATTTCAACCAGAGAAGGTATGGGACAGAGGATTCCCGCCAGAAGTAAATGCAGACACACCAGATTTGACTTTACAGGAAATTGCTGCCAGGTATTTTTTTAGTTTGACGGGTGCGAATGAAGCTTCAGCTACAGAGTTCAAGTCTAAATGTGACACCGTATTAGAGTGGACTGCAGCATTAGGAGGTAAATACAGATTTTTTTGGATAATAAGCGCTCAGTTTTTTCTTGAGAAAGGAGCGACTGAACAACTAAGAGCATGTTTAAGTAAATTCTCTGCTGATTATGTAATGCCTATGCAAGGTAAGATAGACCCAACGAAGTCGGCTGCTGCTATAGAACTTGTCAGCTATTTCCGCGATTGTGGGCGTGGAGAGAATCCTGTTAAAGAAATTGAAGCAGCGTGCATTTGCGGGTGCATACCAGCTATGATAGCGCAGGCTAGTGACAAAACAATCGAATCTGTGTTATATCAGATCAGAGAACTTTCCATAATAAATTATGGCTATTCACACCTGTTTCCGTGCATATTTGCATTGCAAAATGAGGCGCAGTCAGTATGGTTATTTAAGGCTCTACAAGCGCGAGCTAAGCCTGCGGCTCAGGTAGAGTCAAGGCGTTTAGAGATCCAATCAACCCAAGCACTTGAATTCACAAGCGTCCCTCCTGCACCGGACCCGGTAGAGAGTATACATCCCACGCCATTTCCAGTCGAGGACGCTGTGCCATTTTCAGTCGAGCCCGCTGCGCCATTTCCAGTCGAGGACGCTGTGCCATTTCCAGTCGAGCCCGCTGCGCCGGATCAAGCAGAGGACGTGACTCCTTCGTTCGGCAAGCTGGGGAGAATGGAAGGTGCTCCAGAGGGAGGTGTAACTCCTGAAGACGATCTGTTGGCAGGATCAGCTATAGAGTCCTTCTCCTTTGTCCCCAATTATACTGAAAGAACTCAAGAGCAATGGGAAGCATTAGCCATAAATGACTTAGATCAATTTAAACATGATTATTTGGAAGCTATATATATCTTATGCGAATATAAGCCAGAAGGATATGACTATTATCCTCCATTTAACGAAGTAAGTAAAGTTGTTCAACAATATTTAATAACAAATTATGACTGGGCCTCTGCTCTTGTCACGCCGAACCCTTATCGTGAAGATAGCATAACCAGATTTCGTACTGATTTTGAAGCCGCAGTAAGCGCAGAAGCATACAATAAGTTGCAAGCCAATGCGGCAATATTCAAGGAGGCGAATCCCGATGCGACTGAAGATGACTTGCTAGGCTTTGAATAAAGATGACTTGTCTTTCGGAAAACTCCGTTCAGGCATCGGACGATATGACGTTTGCATGTGAAAAGGGTGTGTTGAAAATTGGACGATATATGGTGCTCCCACATGAAATACCGAATTATTTCAGATCAGATGCTTTGCAATCACTCTGATGTGTCCCGGTGTTTCAAGTGGGGGGTCAGGCTTGCCCGCGCTATGTGATGGTTTTATCTAAATCTCATCACAATTGGAACATGCAAAATGAGTATAGCTATCGCCAAACCACATGAAAATAATTCACACGAAACCGACCAAAAGTTGATAGATTTCGAACGTAAATGTGAATCGTTTTAAAGTGGTTTAGCTATAGCAGCTTGGCATGCGCCTGGATAAATCGCCGGGCTGAGCAAAAAAATTATTCAATATTACGCATTTTCATGCAAAATTAACACTTTTCGCAGTATATTTAGGGAGAAATGAGATCGATGTGGATATATAAGCGGAGGTGCGTGTGGCGATTTTTAGACAGACGAATATTATAGCTGCGTTTCTGGGTTGCGCGGTTATGAATGGGGGGACTGCAAACCAGGATGATTTGCAACAATTTTTTCGTGATTTTAATAGGATAGTGCCAAAATCTTTGTCGTATTGGTCAAAAAAGTTGTATCTCTCTGAGATTGTTAAGTCGCTAGATTTCCGCCCTGACAGCACTTTGCCGGGATTCTTCTCCGATATATTGTTGAGGAAGGGCCGTTGGGATCCAAAGAATTCGACGAAAGCAGATGAAGTCGATGTAGCCGACTTTATTAGTTTGTTCGCAAAAAATCATAATATTGAGGACGCTCTCGCATCAGGCCTACTGCTCTCATTGTGTAAATTTTGTGAAGCAAAGCCTGATCCGGTTATTTTTGGCTATATTTTGCGTTTGTACATTGAACAACACTCACATATTGACAGTGATGTAGTGCAATCTATAATAGGTGTTTTATGCAATCAGCGTGAGAATCTGTACAGATACGGGACAGTATCAGCTGAGAATGTGCAACTTATCACCTTGTTTTTCGCGTCCGCTGTGTTCGTCCACGGAGAAGAAGTGAGTGCAGACATTGCTAGTTTATTTGACGACATGCATAAATTAGTGCCGGCTATGCTTCCGCGAGAGTACAGTGTAAAAATAAAGAGCAGAAAAGAGCGGGCGACGGTAAAAAAAGAGGAAGAAAGCCCTCCGTCAGCTCGTTGGCTCATGCGAGATTCTCTGAGTTACTCAGTTCCGGCTAGAGTCTCAGTAGAAGCGTTTGAAGATCTTCAAATGCGCATTCTTTGGGGCGCACTTATGCCCTTGCATGATCTTGAGGATCCTAGTAGAACACACCACGATGTGCATCAAATATTACCACTCCGGTCAGTCTCAAGGTTCTTATCCAGATATATGCAATTCGAAGTATCTGAGGCCGTAGTTGAGGCCAGGCGCAAGAACGCATTTGCGCTAGCCTCTCTAAGTTCCGCTGTTGACCACTCATCCTGGAGTAATTCTATTCGTATGAATATGTTTATAGATATTCTACTTGAGTTATTTAACCTCAACAGTGCTGTTCCTTTAAACGCGTTGCTATTCGTTAGACATGATTTTTCTGTAGCTGGTTTAAACTTTTCTGACCTCATCGCAAGGGAAAACAGTGTAGCTCATCGTGTAGTAAGACAGATAGGCGCGTTATCCGGTGGAAGCGGGACTGTCTCATCAATATTGCTTGATTTATTGACAAAAAACGAAGGCGATCCGTTCTCGGAGGACTTTCGTCAAAAGTATACGTATCAATGCTTTCACGAGTCTGATGATTTAATGAATCCTATACATCCTCTGTATGGGTGGATTCCCCTAGAACACTACGTACGCTTTGCAGAGGGTGATATCGGAAAAGATGCCCTTGATATTTTGGCCGTGTTAGAGTTTATTCAGACTGTGGCTAATCCTGCTCCCGGTGCACGTCGTTATATTTGGAAGTCCGCTCTGGGCGTACTTAATTGTGAACTGGCTTTAGATCTTTTACAATGCCGAGACGCCGTGCCCAGATTAGATTCAATTGTTGAAGAAAATTTTTCATGGGAAGGCCTTATTGAATTGGGTGACGCAGCTGTTTTGCGTGAACTAGCTGAGTTTTGGATGGGAAAGAGTCTAACTGTGAACAAAGGTTTGTTCGCAAACGTTTTGGCTGGGAAGGTGAACTATCGGGCTGAGGTAGACTCACTGTTGAGTATGTTGAAGGCTCACTGGTCGTCCCTTGGTCAGATGGATTCACGACTTCCCTACGCCGTAGCTACATTGTCGACCATAAGGAACTATGGGAGTAATGAGACGTCTAGAGAAGCCGGTCAATTGATAGGCTTGTGTTTAACGAGTGGATTTTATGATTGTATTCTATCTAATCCTTATCGTGGGTATTTCTTCGCAACACGATTGCAGCTGCGCTATAAAGCTGTGTCTGCGACAGATGAGTGTTTGCCATTACTGTTTGACTTCGCGTTATCAGATGAGACAGCTTCACCTATTTCAAAGAGATCATGGAGTACCTGTTCTTCACAATTTTGTCAGCGGGATTACTTAGCATTCCAAACCGCATTTTGGACGAGAGCAAAGGGGTTTACGGTCGAGCAAGTTAATCAATTGGAAGTCGCGTTACTCGAGCCCGAAGAGCCAACGACGCAGATATTCGATTTATCTTATGGGCACCGCTTTCTCCTACCTATGTTTCTGCGTGGCGGTTGTTTAAGCCGCGAGTTCAAGAACATTTTGTTAGCTCTCACTCGCCACCAGGAATTGCCAACTGCTGACCTGCTTGAGCTTTCTTCCATTGAAAATTGGGGCAATTTACATGATCCTAGCGCTTTAGCTCAGTTTTGTAAGTCGGAGAACTTGACGCTCCCTATGTCTGACTGGATAGGTGCGCTTATCGAATTCTTGGGCGCCTATGAAGTAAGCAAAGATCTTTTTCCGTGGTCAGCTCTTGCTAAATCCAAAGCTGTTACTAACCCCCATTATATATTGGTGAAAAGTCTTTTGGGCGAAAGTTCAGCTGACCCTTATATGCGAACAGATTCGTTCAAAAATAAGCTCGCCATAGCACTCTTTAAGCAAAGGTTATTTCCGTCAAATTTGTCCGCAAATCTACGAGAAAAACTCTATGATGCGGGTGTATATTCTCTCGCAAAGGATATTCGCGCGATTCCAGCGTCTGAGGATATCAAAGCTAGTCTGTGGGACAAAATTTGCGAACCAATAACGTTGCCGTATTTAGATTTTGCAAGGGCCTGGAGTATATCGCCAACGGATACTGCTGAGCTTTATTCTCGCGCAGTGGATTTTATTCTATCGGAGAGCAATTATTCCGACCAATTGTATCGTGTTTCAGTTAATGTCGGATTTTTGATTGGTTATGTCGTGGATACCATTAATAAAGCCATAGCTGCCAAGGTGAATAACACAGGAAAAGATATTAGACAAATAATATTAGAGAATGCGTCAACGTATGGTAATAGTTGGGAATTTTATCTTGAAATTGTTCAAAGGTTGGACCCTAAAGCGCATGTACTATTCCGACAGATATCCAAATTTAAACCATCGCTGCATCGCTTTCTGACTCAAGAGGATAGTTTGCTGTATTCGATTCAGATGTGGACTGACGGCAGGTCGGGATCATAGTTTTTTTGAAATGGTTAAATTAATGAAAATTTTACATAAAGAGAGGAATATATGAGAATTACACGTTTAATCGGTGCATCAATCGTCGCAGGGATGGTTAGTACCCAATATTTACTGGCAACAATAAGCGATAAGGTGTTTCATGTGCTCATCGCGCCATTTGACCCAGATAGGAAGTGGAGCAAAGGTTTTAAACTAGATGTAGATGCGAATAAAACAGACATGAAATTAGAAGAAAAAGCTACCAGGTATTTTTTTAGTTTGAAAGTTGTGAGTGAACCTTCCGATAAAGAATTTGAATCTCAGTGTGCAGCCGTATTAAGGTGGACTGAAGCACTAGGACGAGACTACAGATTTTTTTGGATAATAAGCGCTCAATTTTTTCTTGAGAAGGGAGATCTTGCTAAAGCAAAATCATGTCTGGGCCAGTGTCCTTATGAGTATGTAATGCCTAGTCATGAGAGGAAATTTACATCAAAGGACTTCGCTGCGACTACGGATATGATCAAGTATTTCAAGGATTGTGGTATTAGCTATGATGCTGAGCTCGAACGAGCGTGCGAACACGGGTGCATTCCGACTATGATATCAAAAGCTAATAGCCTTAATTTATGTCCATCCAGTAAGGTGTTTCCAGAGCTGCGAACTATTGCTGATACATTCATTCCCGGAATTAACACTAGATTTCATGTCATATTTGCGACGCAACATAAGGATCAAACACAGTGGGTATCTAAGGTTCTACAAGCAGCACAAGCTAAGCCTGCTCTTATGGATGCAGATGTTCAGGTAGAGCCAAGGCGTTTATCTATCAAAGCAGCTGCAGATCTTGACCAAGTGAGCGTCCCTCCTGCACCGCGTCCGGTGGAGAGTAGACCTCCTGCGCAATTTCCAGTCGAGCCCGCTGCGCCGGATCAAGCAGAGTACGTGACTCCTTCGTTCGGCAAGCTGGAGTTAATGAAAGGTGCTCCAGAGGGAGGTGTAACTCATGGAGACGATCTGTTGGCAGGGTCAGCTATAGAGTCCTTCTCCTTTGTCCCCGATTATCCTAAAAGAACTTCAGAGCAATGGGAAGCATTAGCCATAAATGACTTAGATCAATTTAAACATGATTATTTGGAAGCTATATATATCTTATGCGAATATAAGCCAGAAGGATATGGCTATTGTCCTCCATTTAACGAAGTAAGTAAATCTGTTCAACAATATTTAATAACAAATTATGACTGGGCCTCTGCTCTTGTCACGCCGAACCCTTATAGTGAAGATAGCATAACCAGATTTCGTACTGATTTTGAAGCCGCAGTAAGCGCAGAAGCATACCATAAGTTGCAAGCCAAGGCGGCAACACTCAAGGAGGCGGAATCCGATGAGGAGTTGCTGCTAGGCTTTGAATAAAGATTACGTGTCTTTTATTAACGAACGCTTAATATCAGGCTCGTCTGCTAAACCTCGCCTGAAAAACCGTGTTTTCTTCGCGTCAAAGCAAGTATTATGCCCATAGCAATTCCAACGGCAATCATGGATGACCCACCATAGCTTATGAATGGCAAGGTCATCCCTTTCGTTGGAACAAGTTTTATTGCTGTGGACATATTTACAAAGGCCTGCAGTCCGAGCTGAACGCTTAACCCGGTAACGGCAAACATTGCAAATATGTCTTGGCTCGCAATAACTGATAATAGCGATCGGATTACAATAAATCCAAATAGGCATACGATGAAGAAGCATAAAAAAATGCCATATTCTTCGCCAGCCACGGAAAAAACGAAATCCGCATGCGCATCCGGAACTAAGCGCTTAACAATCCCCTCACCTGGTCCGCATCCAAACCATCCTCCGTGATGAAACGCTTCAAGGGATTGCCGCACTTGGTATAGTTGATCCAAATCTCCTAATTCTGGTTTAAAGAACGAGTCGATTCGCTGAGTTACATGCGGAATAAACATATATGAGACGACCAAACACACTGTTGCACACAGCACCGACGCAATGGTCCAAGCTAACGGCATTCCGGAAATAAAAATCTGTACGGAGGAAGACGCAACCGTCACAAATGTCATCCCAATATCTGGTTGACAGATGTTAAGAACTGCAACGGTCAAGATTAATCCACCTGCAAGCTTTATTCCTTGAAAATGCGGATCCATCTGGCGCTCCCACAGCAACCACGCAACAATAACCAGCATGGAAGATTTTACGAACTCAGATGGCTGAAGCGATATGCCAAACAACGAAATCCACCTTTTAGACCCTTTGATTTCGTGGCCCCAGAGCAGGACGCACACCATTGCAAAAAGCCCTGTGACCAACATTATGGCGGCTAATTTGCGAATGTTCGAAGGCGAGAGCAGCGAAACAGAAACCATCGCTCCTAACGCCAACGGAACCGTGAGCAGATGCCTCTTTACAAAAAAATATCGGCTCGCCCCAATTTTTGTCGCGACACAAGGGCTCGCGGAAACGCTTAATACGATGCCAATGGCAACCAGCGTTAGCACAGCCCACAAAAGCCAGTGGTCAACGGTCCACCACCATCGCCCTAAAACGCTCGCGTCTCTTCGAACAAACTTATCCATGACGCACCCTTTCTAGTAAATCACGAACTAAAAGTCTAAAAGTATCGCCACGCTCTTCGTAGTTTTTAAACTGGTCGAAGCTTGCACATGCGGGAGATAGGAGAATGACTTTTTGTTTATCGTCAACAAGTTGCATATCGTCGGAAGTGTCTAGAGTAGTCGCAATAAAAGCTTGGTTCAGAGCGTTCGCCAAGTTTCCACATGCGCGATGTTTAACGTCGCCAAGTTCGCTCTCAAATCGATCTGTTGCATCTCCAATCAAAAAAACCTCCTTTACATTTTTCATATGCGGGATAACGGGAGCGATCCCCTCGAATTTTGCTTTCCCTCCCGCAATAAGAAATATTTCGCTCGATGGAAAACAGTCTAAAGCTTTGATAGTCGAGTCTGCGTTGGTGGCTTTGCTGTCGTTTACAAAAATTACATTATTTAGATTTCCAAGAAACTCTATTCTATGTGGTAATCCCTTCAGTGAGGCAATCATATTTGCAGAAGGACGTATTTCAAGATGAACCCCAATCGCGCATGCGATCGCCATGTTCATCCAGTTGTGGCGTCCTAGCAGCTTCGAATTGCTCGCTAGATCTATACATAGCTCATTTTTCAAGTGGCACGTTCCGCAAGAATCAACAAAAACATCTACGCCAACACGCTCCGATATAGTTGTAACTGTACGCTTTTGAGACATGCATTCGCTACGTATTGTCTCAGACAAGGCGCCCTCCAAACAAAGGAAAACATCGCAATTATTGTGCTCAAAAATCTTTTTCTTCGCGTTCACATATTTTTCAAATGAGCCATGGCGGTCAATGTGATCTGGCGAAATGTTAGTCAAAACGGCAAAATCCAAATCAAGTGGTCCAGATAATTCTAATTGGTAAGATGATAATTCTAGAACATATATGAAGGGGGTGCATAAAAGGTCACCATCCGAAAAACTATCGTCACACGTAATGTTTGCATTCAGATTAGAAAATTGGCCAGCATATAACAAGTTCAACGCGGGTATCCCAATGTTTCCCCCAATGAACACATTTTTATAGCGATATTTGAGAAGTTGTCCAATCAACGAAACAGTTGTTGACTTGCCATTGGTTCCTGTTACGCCAATAACCAATGGTCTAGCCGCGCTGTGATTATGCGTATCCCATTTGAAACACACAGGATCCAACCCTTTGCTTAACAGGGGGCTTGGTGTGCAATAATCCTGTGTTTCATATGAGAGCCTTATATGTTCTCGTACAGCTTTCATAAAAATATCTATGTCACTGAACACCTCTAGTCCATAGCTTTTTGCAGTAAGTGCAACAGGGTGATCAAATGGCACGCCAGGACTTTGCACAACAAACAAGGCCTTACGAAAGTCTATGTTTCTAATGTCGTTGATAATGTCGCTACTGCGCAATTTATCGTCAAACTTCAACACACAAACATTGCGCGACATAAAGTAATCGCAAGTTGCTTGTCCACTTTTGCCAATTCCTAGTACTAGTACAAATTTGTCGGACATATTTCAACCCTCCTGACAAAGCAACACGCTTTGCGGCATTTTATCCTAAAAAGGGGGTAAAATCCTATTTATACACACAAGCGCCAAATGTTTCAAAACAATAGCTCATCAGGATCGGCGCATTCTGAGGGAAACGTCTTAGCATAAATAGTGAATCATTCTGCGCTTGGGTATAAACTTTAGCAGAGTCTGTACCCAAACTAGCTATTGCTTTTTATGCGCACAAATGGCTCCGTGGCAGTTTTGCAGTTTTATTGTTTCAGCAAACATTTTTCTCACATAGCTTTTTTATTTTGTAGTACAAATTAGGTTAAGACTTCCCTTACGCTCAGCCGGAATGTTCACAGACATTATCATCGTTCCATTGCTACAACTCATTGATGTGTGTTTGCGAATGTATCGATATGCGATTACTTGCTACATAATAGCAAGCTTGTGTTTGTTTTTCGGATTGCTAAACATGAATAGCCCGTTGATATATAACGGCTTTGGAACACTTCGCCAGCTAATCGAGCCAGCACTACGCCCCATACGAAGGATTTTACCTGTATTTGGGTTTCTGGACCTATCGCCGTTGGTGCTCATACTAGGACTGAAGTTTATCTCCAGCGTGATTTTTGAAATGATAGTGAGGTTGATGAAGTAAGGCGCTTGGGAACGCCAAAAATGTAAGTAGTAAACAGAGGAGCGCGATATGTGTAAGCAGTTTGATCACAGCGGAATTGAGCCACGAATTGTTGAAAAATCAAAAACACTCATAACCCGAACGGTGAAAAACAACGTGAAAACAGAGACGTTTACGATAACGCTGCCCCCACCGAACGTAACAGGCTCCCTGCACCTTGGTCATGCGTTTACGTCCATAATTCAAGACATGCTCCTTAGATACAAGCGGCAGCATGGATATGCCACACTTGGGCAGCCAGGACTAGACCATGCAGGAATTGCCACGCAGATCGTAGTCGCCAACCAACTGCAAGAACAAGGAATTAATTGGCAAGAGCTTGAACGAGACGAATTCATCAATAGAGTATGGACGTGGAAAGAACAGTCCGGTGGGACGATTCTTTATCAACTAGTTCGACTCGGAATGAGCATTGACCTGGACCGCGTCCGCTTTACTATGGACGAGGAGGCCTCGAATGCGGTGCTGTATGCATTTACAACATTGTACAAAGACGGGCTGATATATCGAGCCAAAAAGATTGTTAATTGGGATCCAATTTTAAAAACAGCAATATCAGATATCGAAGTTTCAAATCGGATAGAACAAGGAAAAATGTGGTACATAAAGTACCCCATTGGACAATGCAACTTTATTACAATTGCGACAACTCGACCGGAAACGCTGTTCGGCGACCAAGCATTGGCAGTGCATCCGGACGACGAGCGCTATAAACACCTCATCGGCACGAAAGCACGCATTCCGCTAACCGATCGGACGATCCCTGTAATTGCAGACGACTTCTGTTCTCAAGAAAAAGGCTCAGGAGTGTTCAAAGTAACCCCAGCACACGACTTTGCAGACTTTGAAATCGGGCAACGTCACAATTTGCACTGCTTATCTGTAATGGATGAATCTGGGCACATGAATGACGAAGTTCCAAAAGAATTTCAAGGTTTGCCTGTACTTAAGGCCAGAGAAAAACTCGTAGAGGCTCTGCAAGAAAAAGGTTTGGTGGAACGAACTGAAGAAATCACGCACTCTATCCCATATAACGATCGGTCAGGAGCAATTATAGAGCCTATGGTGACAAATCAATGGTTCCTGGATACGAAGACGTTAGCGGATGCGGCGATTAAAGCTGTTGAGTCTGGCCGAATCAAGTTTATCCCTGAGCAATGGACTAACACCTACTTTGAATGGCTGCGAAACATTCAGCCGTGGTGCCTGTCCAGGCAAATACTCTGGGGCCACCAGATTCCGGTGTGGCATACTGAAAATGGCAAAATGTTTTGTGCCATGACAGAAGAAGATGCCAAACAACAGGCAAAAAAATATTTTTGCGTTGACGATAAATCTATACCAAAGCTAACAAGGGACCCAGACGTGTTGGATACGTGGTTTTCCTCCGCGCTATGGCCATTTGTTACACTAGGGTGGCCCAAAAGTCGTGAGGAAATGCGAAAATATTACCCAACAGACGTGCTTGTAACGGGGTTTGACATTATCTTCTTTTGGGTGGCGCGAATGGTTATGTTCGGGCTCTACTTCACAAAAGATGTGCCGTTCAAAACAGTGTACATCAACCCACTCGTAAGAGACGAGCATGGACGGAAAATGTCGAAGTCCAAAGGGAACGTCATAGACCCTTTGCGCCTAATGAACAAGTACGGAACGGACGCGCTGAGGTTGACGTTGGCGAGTTTGGCTGTTCCGGGAAGGGACGTGAACATAGGCGAATCGCATGTGGAAATTGGACGGAACTTTATCACGAAAATCTGGAATGCATCAAAATTTTTAGAAATGAAAAAGTGTTTGTTCGACCGAGATTTTAATGCGCATAACAACAATTTGGAAAAACCTCTAAACAAGTGGATCGTGCGAAAACTCATTGAATTTAAGCGAACAGCACAATCCGCGTTAGACGAAAGCAGGTTTGACCTATACGCGTTGAGCGTTCATAAATTCCTACGAGACGTATTCTGCGACACATATATCGAAGCAATAAAACTATGCGATGATGACGAGACGCAAAATACAGCATGTGCGGTGTTTGCGGAATATATCAAAGTTGCCCATCCTGTGATTCCGTTTGTAACGGAATATTTGTGGGAAAAAATAACAAATGGCACAGAGCAAATGCTACTGATCTCGCCATGGATAGACAACTGTGATGCGCACGAACTAAAGCCCGACCTCGTCGACCACTACATTTCCGTTGCAGGAGAAGTTCGTTCGTTAAAAGGCATGATTGGATGCAAAGAAAAATTGGATTTGCTAATAAAAGCTGGTGAAAACGACGAATTCGTGAAATCCAACGTGCATTGGATACAACAATTGGCACGAGTAAATTCCGTGGATATTGTTGAAACATTTCCGTCAAAAGGTATTCGTTTCTTTGTTGCGGGCAGAGAACTGTTCATAAAATATCCTCATGAAATATCAAAGTCGTTGTTCGATAAAAAACTGAACACGTTAGCACAAGATGTTTCGAGGCTAACAGAAAAAATTGCGAACGAATCGTACAAGAAAGCCAAGCCAGAAGATTGGCAGTCGGACGTGGACTTATTGGAGGTGAAGAAAGTTGAGTTGCAGAAGATGGAAGCTATAAGCTGGAACTATTAAGCTTCGACTAATGTCTGTCGATTCTTGCTTTTTAATTATGTTAAATTTTTAAGCTGGCGGAGACAGACATTAGTAGAATGTTAATAGCGGCTCTGGAAGCGTGGAGCAGGAAGCGGTCGAAAACCCAGGAGCAATTCTATAAGCTTCGCCGCCTATCCAGTAGCAGTTCAGACTCGACCCAGTAACAGAAGCGGGCAGTAAGCTGCTCCCAGTTTTTTTAACCAAAAGTCCCAAAAAAGAAGGCAGGATGAACAGTTTATTAATTCACGTAATGCGGAATGAAATAGACGTAACGGTGTTTTACATGAAGCGTGTAGTAGTAAAGTACACGCTTGTAGACCCAGACATTGATGTCATCCTGCAACAATACAACCCCGTATCGGCGTCAGTAATATTAGATGCAATTTGGGGAGACTGCGAATTTATTCCGGTAGGAAAATTATCACGAATTGATAGATATCTCTTAAAAAAGAGATTGAAGCATAGAAATTTGGATTCGAACAAAATAATAATTGGTCCCAAAATTGTTGAAAGAACGACAAAAGACGGCAAGTTGGAACAAAATTTTATGGTAACAACGTGCGATTTATCAGATGCAAGCCAGAGCATATTGAATCAACTGTCGGAAAATCACATTCCACTAAACAAAGTGGACGTGATGCAGCGCACAATATTGCAAGCGGCAAATGTATCAACAAAATGGGGATGCCTTATGTGCCGGGACGCCGCATATGTGACGTTGATAATCGGGATGGACAATCAACTGGTGATGGTTCGAAATTTGCTCGAAGATGAATCAGAACAATATGCCAGAGAAATCACTCAGACATTTCAATACCTAAGCAGGACCGCCTACCTGGAAGAAGACGAAATCACCATTCTGCAGGAAGAAGGAATCGCCCCGCTAAGTAATTTAAGTGTCAATTGCAAAAGCGTAGAAAGATTTGTCGTACGACAAAGTTCCCCCAAATACCTATATCACAAGCGGACGCGTGCTCTTCACACAGCATACTTAATTCCAAAAATCTCAACCTGCATTGCAATCGCACTGGGGGCGTTCCTCATGCCAACATCCATTCGCAACTTACGCACCGCGCAAGCAGAGGAAGAACGTCAAAAAATATTTGAAAAAACAAATCATCTCGCGTCAGAAAAGGAGCTGGCTTTGTTAGAATCGCGATCTAGTGGGCAAAAAATTTTGGAAAAGCTTTGTAAATACAAGTTTTCACTGCGTTGGAGTGAGCAAAATTTTCTGGAAGCGTTAACGTTTGCATTGGAAACAGTGCACAAAGGAAGGTTTCTACAAAAATTACATTGTAGCACCGAGGAAAATTCCGTTTTACTGAATATAAACTTTTCGCCAGCTGATTTATACCGCAACGACATTCATGCGGCGGAAGCGGACACATTAAAACAGCATGAGGGGGAAATTTTAGCAACGGGCAAACGTGAGCTTCTTAGCAAGTTTAACAAGCCCATTAATTTTAAAACGAAAATTATTGATAAAAACATTTGTTTACATGTGGTGATAAACGAAACAAATACCCACATATCAGAGAATAAAGCACCGTGGTATTACAAATTTGATTCAAAGGTTAGTAATGCTATTCCGAAAGCGTAAGGGTTGGGAAACGAGAAAGAGCGAAGGCTTGTGAATAAAGCGAAGGTTCGTGAATGAAGCTGA
>JAISCJ010000013.1 GCA_031265645.1 Holosporales bacterium
AAAGCGAAGGTCTAAAAAATCGTTATTTCAACAAGGATTGAGAATGCTGAGCTATATATTTGTTGGCTTTAACTTTTTACACGAACTGTGGGCAGGTTTGAGACATGTGGGGTGGTGAGCTTTCAAAGGAATAAGATGGCGACCACAAATGACGATTCAACTGCCGTTTGAGCATCTAGCAGATTTGTGTGTAAATTTATACTCTCATAAGAGTTGGTGCTACGACATTTTACGCGCCCCTCCATTTAGTAGAATTACCAGTGAATTAACAGGACGCACGAGTGATACTAAGCGTTTTTTCAGGACAAAACTTGGGGGGTTCATGTATCTTAATCTGATGACAATGCTACAATTAATTAACAACGACGGCTTTGATATTTTAAATTGCATACAGCGAACGAAGGCGCGTATTGAAAATAAAAGTTTTCTCTATGGAATAAAGCATTTCTTACCTATTATGTCCAGATGCCCTTTTTCAGACATGTACGCTCGAATAAAAAGTAGCTCGACCGGTTTGCTAGCGCGTATTTGTCGACATATTGGTATGCTTAGTCCACATCCATACACCAGCGTTTTTATAAAGCTAACAAAAAGTTTCAGTCTAAGTAGTGCTGCCGATAAAAGCATTGGGCGATTTCACGAAATAGATTATTGTATACAAGACCTATCCGCTAAAATATATCGAAGGTTCAAGGCAATAGAACGGTCTCAAGCCGAAACACTTTTATGTAAATCTCTTAACGATTGGCCCACACAACTGTCGTTTGATAGAAGGATGGATAAAATTGTAGGCCATTGCTATGACGATTTATCATTTGTTTTGGAAAATAATATTGTATCAACAACAATGCTTCGTTTGTTACAGCCGGTAATTCCAGAATTTGAATGTCTATCCTTTTTGCAAGAAGGTTTTTTTGAGGAAGTTATCGCATCTATTGAAGACCCGTCACTTGTGGTGTATTCTAATCCGCACGAATTGTTGAGTGGATTGAGCGCAGAAATGATGTCACTTCCATATGCAGTTGAGTTGGTTACTGGTCAGATTTTCCCAATCTTTGAGTCACAGGCACGAGCCGCGACGAACCGTTCCCCTGTCGATCTACTTTCTCCGCCATTAGGCCATTGTTACGGAGATTCAGTTGGACAATACAGCAACGAATTCATGAAAACAAATAAAATTGCATATGATGCAGCTTATGGTGAAGGCATTTTTGAATTTAGATGTCCCGAGCTAATTCGTTTGCAAGGGTCACATACCCATAAATTGCTTTTTACGTTTGAATCTTTTATCCGAGACGCTCTGACTTTGTTCCATTTTCTTATGGATCTTACAGGTGAAACAGAGTATACTGACGCGAGGTTGGGTTTAGTCGGATGACCGGAATCGAATCCAGCCGGTCGTGGGTCTAGGAACTTGTGTTCCTAGAGCGTTGACGAATAGTCCTTCAGAGGGTGATTATGATGGTCGGAGAGTGCAATGATTAGGAATCCTGTTTTTTTGAGTTTGACGTTCGTATCGTTTTTTCCTGCTTCGTTTACGGGTGAGGGCTCTTTGCTCACTGGGACGGATGGTTTGCATGTTGATGGAATTGATTATCGCGGGTTGAATCATTCTGCTGAAATTTGCGGGGAGTGTATATTAACCGGCGAGTCATACACGTGTGATGACGTAGCGTATGTTGCTTGTTTCATTGTCGATCGGAATAAGTGTTCTTGCACAATAGAAAAATGTCAGAGTATTCGCGACGAGTTCTTCTTTAGGCATAAATCTGATGATGTTTTGTCGAAGGTCGCTCCGTTACGGTCATCCCTGGACAATTTTGGGAAAGCTTGTTTGACAGCAGCAAAGAATGCTCAAAACGATTTGGAGAAAACATCCGTGTGTGTCTTTTTTGAACGTACGGTCAGTGCCATTAAAGATAAAATTGTTCAACATCAACGTAGCGTCGTGCGCAAAGTGCAAAGAAACGCTGGTGCTCGTTCAGGCATGACTGGGTTACACGACCGGGGGGCTGTTTCTGGTCGCATTCCTGGTGTTCATCCTGCGCGTGAGGACGTGCCTATGACGGAACAGCCAGCTCAGGATGGGGCGTGCGCGCAGGGTGTATCGCCTACTTTGCCGCCCAGCGAAACACAGTCCGAGCTCGGTGTTGTTCGTGATGCTCTACTTTTCTTCCCAGAACTCGAAAAAATGCAACGTGATAGGGCGTTGCCAGGTGAGCTGCAAGGAGAGAATGTTCATAGCGAATAAAGAACGACACCTCAGAGTGAATCCTTCTGGAATCTGTGATTCGGCAATGTGTTTGCGTCGAATGTTCTGATATCGCGGAGATGCGGACCATTTGTACAAAATTTTGCTAGGGTGGATAATACTCAAGCTCCGAAAGTCCCCCAAACCATTGTTCATAGAATCTGCCCGTTTTGTTCCAAATGCCGGATCCGAAATAGGAGACATTTCAACGCTTGGGTTACGGATTCGGTAAAATTTTGATTTTCTGGAGACCGCCCCTAAGGAGCAATTGCTGTGCTTGTCCATCGCTCCCTTTGCCACTAAACGCCGTA
>JAISCJ010000047.1 GCA_031265645.1 Holosporales bacterium
AAACGGCAGTTTATTGTCAATCTCAAAAAAATCTCATGCGCAGACCTTATATTAGTTGTCATCGTGATATTAGTTGTCATCGCGGCTACCAAAAGAAAAGCGAGTTGTATATAATGACCCTGGTGCATTCGTATGTTGAGGTATGAGTGTTCATATTGTTACGCTAAGGAGTTTGCATGGCTTCGTCAGAGTTTTATAGACCAGTTCGGAAGGGGACCCCCACCATTAGCTTTATGCCCCCAAAAACAATTGCATTGGTCGGGCTTATGGGCTGCGGAAAGACAAGCATCGGGAGACGTTTGGCAAAAAAGCTTGAGCTGTCTTTCTTCGATTCAGACCAGGAAGTGGAAATTTCTGCTGGCTGTTCAATGAAGGAAATCTATGCCGTATTCGGCGAAGCTGCTTTTAAAAGTGGCGAACGTCGCGTAATTGCTCGTTTACTAGATCAGCCTGCACACATTTTAGCAACTGGCGGCTCCTCAATATTGGACGAGGAAACCCAGACGATTTTAAAAGAAAAGAGCATAACCGTTTGGCTCGACGCCGACCTGGAGACGCTTATCGCTAGGGTGTCGCGTCGTAACGACAGGCCGTTCATTCGAGATGGGAACCAACGTGATGTGCTTGAGGGCTTAATTAATACGTGCTATCCCGTGTATGAGCGCTCTGACATTCATGTAAAGACATATGATGAAGCAACAAATACAACTGTGGACAGAGTAATATTTGCTGTTAGTGAATTTGTGAAAGAACACTACCCTGATCATTGCGTGCTTAAGTCTATTTAATCCAGATCGTGCTGAACGTGGCGGATATTGACAGACAACGGGACAGGGCGCGATTAGGCGATTGTGGCTGCAACGAGCAGTGGGGAATACAAGCCGCGAAGCAGGGGAAAAGCGAGATACTTTGTTAGGCGTTATCAAGCTTCTACTAAGGTCTGCCGATTCTTGCCTTTAAATTATGTTAATTTTTAAAGCTAGCGGAGACATACATTAGTAGAAGGTTAATATTAATGGCATATAGAAAGGGAGATATCGCATGTTGGATATAAAGCAGGTTCGTTCTGCTCCAGATCAAATCGACGAGGGATTAGGCAAACGTGGGCTAAAGCCTGTTGCCAAAGATATATTGGAAAAGGATACGGTTGTTCGTCAACTAACGTCGGAACTTCAGGTTTTGCAAGAAAAGAAGAACGAAATTGCTAAGGCAAATTCATCCAAAGATCGCTCCGCCGACTCAATTGCTCAAGGCCAGGAAATTCGCGATAAGGTTGCCGCTATTGAATCCCAATTATTGGCGGCTCAAGAACAATTGAATGCAGTTTTATTTAACATTCCGAACATTCCGTCCGAAGACGCGATAATCGGAACGGACGAAAATGACAATGTTGAAATTCGACGTGGTGGGACAATTCCGAATTTCGACTTCGAGCCCAAAGAACATCACGTGCTTGGCGCTAATCTTGGTTATTTAGACACAGATCTAGCCGCGAAACTGTCAGGAACTCGTTTCACTGTTCTGTCCGGCGCGTTCGCTCGGTTGGAGCGGTCCATTGCGCAATTTATGCTAGATACGCACACCAGAGAGCACGGATATTCCGAGGTTTCTGTTCCAATTCTTGTGAATGATTACTGCATGTTTGGAACAGGACAATTGCCAAAGTTTTCGGAGGATTGCTTTCATACAACTGAAGGCCAGTGGTTAATCCCTACGGCAGAAGTTTCGTTGACAAATTTGGTCCGAAATATGATTTTAACGGCAAAGCAAATGCCTATTAGGGTCACATCATTAACACCGTGCTTTCGTTCTGAAGCTGGATCTGCTGGGCGCGATATAAAAGGGATGTTCAGGCAGCGCCAATTTTACAAAGTCGAATTGGTCAGCATTGTCACTCCAGAGGACGAATTTTCAGAACATCAACGAATGACTGAGTCGGCAGAAAATATTTTGAAAAAGTTGGAATTGCCATACCACATTGTTGAACTGTGCACAGGCGATATGGGCTTTTCTGCACGAAAGACCTACGACATCGAAGTTTGGTTGCCTGGTCAAAATCGCTATAGGGAAATATCAAGCTGTTCTCGTTGTGGAGACTTTCAGGCCAGGCGCATGAATGCAAAATATAAAACGGCGGATGGCAAGTCTGAATTCGTTTGTACTTTGAATGGCTCTGGCTTGGCTGTAGGACGAACACTAATCGCTGTTGTGGAAAATTTCCAACAAGCTGATGGATCCATTATCATTCCTGAAGCGCTGCGTCCATACATGGAGACAGACAAAATCGAACGAGGCGACGGCTCATTAAGCATATAGTTAAGCATATAGTTGCATATCCCACTTGAAACTTAGGGAAACTTCCGAGCAATTCAACGACGAACCGACAAACTTTGTTCCGATTGGGTATAACCCTATAAATAGATGCTGCCCGCAGTTGATTGTGGGTCGCATTCTCTTCCTTGCGAATTTTTTCACCTGAAAGTACACAAAAATTGGTGAGTTTTATATAAAAATCTGCTTTAACTGAACGTAGGAATGAGTCCCTAGAAAACAAATCAGGAGGCGGGGTATGTCAAAGGCAAAGTTTGAAAGAAATAAGCCGCATTGCAATATAGGCACGATTGGGCATGTGGACCATGGTAAAACGTCTTTGACTGCAGCTATTA
>JAISCJ010000081.1 GCA_031265645.1 Holosporales bacterium
CAGAAGAACGGCAGGAACCTGAGATTTTAAAAGCACTGGCTCAAGCTGAAGTTTGGATAGATGAAATTCGCTGCGGAAAATATGCATCGTATCAGGAAATCGCCGATGCGCGTAATTTACCGGAAGAATATATTCGTCGTGGCTCATACCTGGCTTTTCTAGCTCCAAAAATAAAAGAAGCGATTATTAATGGCCAGTTGTCCCCGAAATTTACACTGCGTGATTTCAATCGCAAGTATCCGGCACGCGATTGGGACGAGCAAGAAGCCCATTTTCTGAATGGCTAGGATTTCTGACCTTTTCTAAAAAAATCAATCAAACAAAACGTTCTGCACCTGGTTGAATGGTTCGCAAATTAACCACCCTCACCAAGGTACGAATAATTTTAGTAAAAATTGCCATTAAACCCAGCAGAACCAAGGTGTCCAGGGCTTCAGACAGAGACCGATTCTGACCCGTAGGCAGCGGAGACAATTCGGTCTCCGCTAGCATAAAAACACCCACATCCGGGTCACGGAGACGACTTTTATAAAATTATCTGAAAATTCAAGATACGCTACACCCCGCAAAACATAGGGTTTTCGGTCCTGGAAATTGCCAAAAGTCTCCATGACCCTTACGTACCTAAAAAAATCTGGTGGTCGCAACAGGGATTGAACCTGTGACCCCTACGATGTCAACGTAGTGCTCTACCGCTGAGCTATGCGACCCCTTCATCTGTCTTTTCTAGCAAATTATTGCAACTTGCGCAACTTGAGGACATCGAGTGTCAACAATCGTCAATCAGAAGTTTTAACTAAATAGGGATCGACCTCGCGGACACTATACATATCCTATATGAAACACACAGGATAAAACCATTTGCAGGGATTTGTTCATGAAATAATCCTGTGTTTCATCTGGGAGCACTATATAAACTTATGCGTGGTCCAGCACTATAGGAGGGTTTATGGTTATCGCAGAATAAATTTCTAAAACGCGAGAACCCTCTCTCAACACGCAGCCAGGAGCGAAAACTATGCAATTTAGATTTTTGCACATCGCAAAACAGTCAAATTCTAAATATTGAAGAGACTTAGGAAAGCTTATAAATAGTAGAGATATACAAGAATCGAAGGTACCCGCGCCAACGCTTGCTAAACAAGAGTCTATAGCAAAAGTCAGCGTTTGCAGATTTTGACAAAGATTAAAACAATATCTGCCGACCCACTTAACTCTACCCGGAATTAATATTTTTATTAAAGACAAATTCATATTAAAAGCGTTCTCTCCAATTTTCATTAAATTAGAACATTTTTCTAATTCCACTGTATGTAGTTTTTTGCACTCACAAAAACAAGAAGACTCTATTAACTCCAACAAGGACTCGGCATTAAATCTTACTGAGCACAGATTATGACAGCGTAAAAAACATTCTTGGAATAAAGTCGTAACACAATTCGGAATAGTAATATTTTTTAAAGATTTACAATTGCTAAAAGCCTTCGATCCAATTGATCTTAATTGAGAACCTTCTTCAAAAACCACGCTAGATAGACGCGAACAGGAAAAAAAGCACTCCCTGCCCAAATGCGTTACGCTAGACGGGATGAAAATTTGCGACAATTGCAAACATCCAAAAAAAGCATGATCACAAATTGTTTCCAGCGTAGGCATAAATTCAAACGCTACGAACTTTAATTCAAAACGACAGCTCAAACATCCTTCACCTAAATTCACGACGCTTCCCGGAATAACAATGCATGGCATTGAGTATTGTCCGCAAGCATAATTTTCAAAGGTGGTGACATAGAGTATTTTGCCACCTATTGCAATTACGTTTCTGGGAAAAGAATTGCACGTAGGATTAACAAGGGTGATATTGCAAATGTTGTTCACATCAATATTGTAGGAATCGATTGAAATCACATTATCTTGTGGCGGCATAGTACTCGCCATTTCGGGAATAAACTGCGTTAACGCAGCCATTACTATACCCAAGCGTCGAATGTTTACAAAACTATTGTGAACAGAACCTGCGGGGAATGTCGATGTGGGAATATGGAATCTTTCAGAGATGGGATACATAAATATTTTTTTCATAACATTCCAATAAGAACAAACAGAATTAATAAATGCGCACTTTCAATCGAGTGCTAGGGCTTTTTAAAACTTAAACTAAATGCACGCATTCTCGCAGATCGGCTTCTTGGGTTTGTTCGCAATTCGTCTGCACTGGGCATGATTACATGGTGATGCAGTGATGTGATTGTAACCGTGTATTCCTGCGAATTTGGGACATACGAAGGCTCGTGCCTTTTATTAGACATCCACCAATTTTTAACAATGCGGTCTTCCAAAGAGTGAAATGAAACCGTGATTACGGAAATTTGCTGAAGCTGCCGTGCCGCAACATCTTTGACGATTGAGTCCAAAGCTGTTTGAATCTCGCGCAGTTCGTCGTTTATAAAAATTCGTAGCGCTTGAAATGTTTTCGTCGCCGGGTCAATCGCTCCGGCGTGTCGTACAACAGAACGGATAATTTCAGCAAGCTCAAAAGTCGTATTAATTGGGCGCTCCCGACGTCGGCGAACAATCGCATTGCTTATTTTTTTTGCATATGGCTCATCGCCGTACACGTTGATAATGCGAGCCAAATCTGACTCCGCATATGTATTTACGAGTTCACCTGCGGTAAGTTTAGGGGCCTGACCAATAATCTGAGGCGCACCGTTAGCTCCATCCATGCGCATATCCAGAGGTCCGTCATTTTGAAAAGAAAACCCCCGCTCGCCGTCTTCAAGTTGAAATGACGAAACGCCAAAATCAAAGACAACGCCAGAGTAATCGTGCTCAACCAAAACTTCCGCTATGCGTGCAAAATTTGTCAAAAAAAACGAAAAGTGCGCCCCATATTTATTTACAAATGGCTTTGCTCTTTCAAAAGCTGCTGGATCTCTGTCAATTGCAAGCACACGACTATTTGCTGCATGCTCGAAAATCGCGCGTGAATAGCCGCCTCCGCCAAACGTCGCATCAACATACGTATTCCCATCTTGCGGATTTAAGTATTCAATAACTTCGTTCCGCAAAACTGGAATATGTTCAGATTCGTGAGTCATAGTAGATTCCATAAAAATAAATGTAGTACATTCCCAACGGAACACGCTTAATGCAATTGGCTATGGCATATTACAATGATTTGGCTACGTTTGTCTTATCGGTTGCGCTGTTCTCATTGTTAATAGGGTTGTTTGCAACCGCTATAACAAAGGGAATCGCATCAATTTTGTGGAGTGCGAGCTCATCTATGGCAAGCGTTATTGTCATGGTGTTTTTTTCGCACAAAAACAGAGACCCTCAGGGCAACGTATTCGCGATATGCGTAATGATGTTCTTGATTTGCTATGTGCTTGTTGGAGCAAGTTTACGCCTCGCTGCAACGAAAGATGATGGCACTACAAACTCTCAATCAGATTAGGTATTCCGTTGAAAAATTTTACAGTTTTATATAGTTTCATTCCATTCATTCTTGCAGACGCACTAACAATGCGCCGTGAGAGTTCGCTTAAGCTGCTTCGAGTTGCCCAATTGCTCGCGTGGGCCAGTTCAACCGCGCTGTGGCACAAAACAACTGCAGAAAGCGCTCCTTCATTCGCATCTCTTGCGGCTCTTAGTGCGTATGCGTATTCATTTATATCGACGATGTACGTGTTATTTGAATCAAACAAGCCGTCAACCACGGTAATTGTTCAAACGCAGTTTTCAACCTTTGCAGCCTTGTTGATTTGCTATAGCGAAAACATTTTTGCGATCGGAGCGGGGCTCATTTTTTACAGCACTCTGTCCTGGTTGGTTTATTCCAACGAGTTGCACAAAAAGCCGGCGGAAAAACTCTTTAGATCACAGATACTTGCAGATCTATGTATCATTTTTGGCTTGCTAATTTTGACGATGACCGTTGGAATAACGTTTGCAACTGGAACAAAGTGGATTTTTCTTGCAGAACTTCTTTTTTTCACAGGGCTCTTCGCAAAAATCGTTTCATTTATTACGATCACGAGCATCTACCCCTCATCTTCAATTTTTACGCACAAGGGACTTTTTATTGTTGCAATAATCTTATTCGTGCGAGATGCATCATTCTTAAAAAATGAATATTATAATGTTGCCTTGCTGTGTCTTAGCAATGCGGGTTTTGTTTGGTTCAATATTGATGCGCTTCTTACGTCGAATATACGCAAAAGCGCTAGCTTGTTAAATTTTGGAGGAACAAGTTTTATTTTGTTTTTGCACTGCCTCTGCGACTCTGACATTACAAAACACATTTTTCTTGCATGTTTTTTTATCCAAGGTGGCATTTCGTTGTTAGCAGAAATCGTCATCCGAATTATGTCTGGAGAGTTGAACATTAAGAGGATGGGCGGCATCAGGAAACACGCCCCCATAACATTTGCAATAACCGTATTAACCTTCGTTATTGCGATATTCATGATGATGGGAAACAATATTTTACTGCCATATTTAAGCGCAATGCAGAGCTCTCCAAACAATTTATTCAAGACGTTCGCTATAGCGAACTACGCATTCTTTATTATTACGTACTGCTTTTGGATGATTCGATTCATGTTTTTTGTGTTCTTGGGGAAAAATCGTTCAAGCGAACAAGTTTTTGCGTACGTAAGAGAAGTCCACTGGGGAATGAAATTTCCCGCGATTGCATGTTTAGTGTGTGCTTCAATGTTTCTAATAGGAAACTTACCACACGAATTAGAACTCGATCAAGCACGGGGATTTAGTAAAAATTCAAGTACATCAATGACTCCAATACTTATTAGTGGAATATGCAGCTTATATGCGTTGTCCTTGCATGTTCTAAAGACGCGCAAATCGCTTACGGCAATAACGTTGTTAAGTCACGAATTATTCGAAAATGTGAAAACATTTATTATAAGTCGCTCTGCAGCTTACGGTTACAGTATGCTAAAAAATATTGCCTCGTTTTCACCGAAAATATTATCAAGCGCATATAGAAAAGCTTCGCTATTTTTCTTGGAAAAGTTGTACGCGGATAGCACAGCAGCGACCATCATATCTTTACTAGTTATCGTAATATTGTTATTGTGTTGCGAAACACTGTCATCTATTTAAGTCTATGTTTTTCCTTGGATATAATGACATACATTTATTGTCCATATTAGCGTTTTCACCGCTGTTGGGCTTGTTGTTTTTGGTGCAAACTCGCGAGGAACGCAACATACAAAACTGCACGTTGTGGGTAAATGTATTTACGTTGCTGGTTGCAGCTCTTGCTATGTGGAGCGTGGATCTTCCGATTAATGGATTTGACTTAATAGAGCGCGCTCCATGGTTATCTCAGGGTAACGTTAACTACCATTTGGGAGTAGATAACCTTTCCATTGTGTTGGTTTTACTTCTTACGGGCATATTCCCTGCAATAATAATCGCATCGTTCAATCAATGTCGCGGAGGAAGGCGCACTCGAATGATGCTTTTATTGGGCCTCGAAGGATGTTTGCTACTGGCAATTTGCGCAATAGACATAATCGTTTTGTTTATTGCGTTTACGGCAGGATACCTTTGCTTTTTAGCGTTAATAAAAACTTCAGGGCATATGTTGGCGCGCACATCGCTCCTTCAACTTGCAATTGGACTAACCGTCTTGCTGATTGCTCTGCTAAAAATTTCGGACATAACAGGTTCGTTTTCGTTCGAGATCGTACGGTATGAAGCGACGAAAGCCTCATTAGGAAAATATCTAAATTTAATGATTTTGCTTGCACTTTTTTCTGTGGCGTATCCACTTGGGTACGTAAAACGAACATTCGACGAAAAAGAAAGAGATTTTTCAATTATAGATTTTGTAAGCACGACTCCAATGTTAATAGGGCGCATTTTTTTGATATACAGACTTTTCTCGATCGTATGTTGCGCCGAGTGTCGATATTGTTTATATGCATCGTTCTTTTGCTTGTTTTTTAACCTATACAAATTGAAGAAACTAGCGACAATTAAATTCAATTCTGTTCAGGTTTCTTTTCGACAGCCAGCACAAGACAAGCTTGCTTCAGGGTATGTTCGAGCATGCGCATTGTGCCTCGAAAGAATTATTATAAGTTTCGTGCTGATTGATTTATTGATTGAACCAACGCCTAAAAGCGTATATCTGATAGCAAATTACACCTTAGCCCTCGCATGTGTGTGCACACTTCCGCGATGTCGTGTGAAACCGAAGTTTGACACAATTGCGCTATCGGGACTCATGCTTTTCTGCACAGGATTCCCTTGTTGGAGTTACGTAAATACGCTTCAAAAAATCATTCTGCAGGACAATTGGCTTTTTGGGGTAGCGTATATAATTGGCGTGTTCATGTTCGTTGGCGTAATATTCAGCTTTGTAAAAAATGCCGAAAATATAAAGCGTCAATTATGTTTAAGTCTTGAATCAAGCCGACAAGATTTTCGAACGTATGCACTATCTACTTGTTCGATTGCGATGGTTGCAGGTTCGCTTGTTACCGTCAACGCATATCCGTACGTGCTTCCTGCACCGATTTGTTTTTCAGTAGATCGAATTTCAATAAACCTCCTTCGAAACCCCAGGGCGCCGACGTAGAAATCCTCACAATAAAAATTTGCATTTCATCAAAATATCCTTAACGGCTATTTAACAACAGCGTCGTTTTCAGTTTGTACATTCATGGACGGATTACTTTCTCTTATTGCTATAAACTTAGCCCTTCTTAGAGCTCTGGAACCTGGATTCGGCGCATTTATGGGATGCCCTGCGAAAATACTTTACCAGAGGCACCAATCAATTAGAGGCATTCTCTTCATTGGACCAGGCAAGGAAATGTGCTGAAACAATTTTAACAATTGTGAACTATTCACGCAGAGACATAACCTCTTCAATTGAAAGCTTGGTGCATCGGCTAACGACTTCCGGCGACATGCCTTCAGCCAGCAATGAACGAGCTGTTTCTTTCATAAGAGCAACACCTTTAGCTTCACCGATGGCAATACCTTTAGCTTCACCGATGGCAATACCTTTAGCTTCACCGATGGCAATGCCTTTGGCTTCACCGATGGCAACACCTTTAGCTTCACCGATGGCAATACCTTTAGCTTCACCGATGGCCATACCTTTAGCTTCACCGATAGCTTCACCCTCAGCCAACCCTTCTTCACGTGCAACTGTCATCTCGCT
>JAISCJ010000031.1 GCA_031265645.1 Holosporales bacterium
CTTGTGTCCCCGAGGAACCACGTCCAAGCACTGTACCTGTGATACTGATCCTTAGAAAAAGCGTCCCGAATAGCTTGGGTAACAACGCTTTTCCAAAGGTTTTGCTCTGGAATTACGGACACATTTTCTACGGTATCTTTTTGCTTTTTAGTTGCCGTCATATGCGATCTCCTATGCGAATGGTGCAGTCACCAAGCAGATACGATTCGATATCGAGATACTGAATAGCCTGGATTCCTGCAGGTTTTATGGTGAATCTTTCAAAATATCTCTTCGGAAAAAGACTAATTTTTCTATGGATTCGAATTGGAATTTCAGAGAAATCACCATGAATATAGAGACGAGCTACGCACCCGCTAGTTTTAGGATGCCGATTTTCAAATACCGTCAAACCAAGGCTACGCGCCAAAAACGCAATATCATCAGCAAGTTGCTGCGATGATGTTTTAAAATCGTAATACCTCCCCGCCAAGTAGCCATCGGTGTCCAATAGCCCAGCCAGCAAGGCTTGTCGTGATTTCTTATCTGCAAATAAATACTGTTTTGGTATAAATTTCGTATCGGATTTGTCGTTTCCTAACAAAAGTCCCTGGAAGTATGGATCCAACGGCAATTCAGTTGCCGGAAAGTCCAACGTGGCTTTTGCTAAACTGAACTTTTGCTGTAATTTTCCAGAAAAATCTACGTAATCCTTAGCAGCTAACAAAAGAGGTTCATTCATTTTTGACGTTGCTAGGATCCTTTGATCCAACCCAACTAAGAACGATTCACTCTTTCGTGGTTTAACCTCAAACGCAGGAACTTTGCGGGTTTCAACGCCTTTCAATGTGATAGGTTGTGACTCAGCCCCAAGCAATATCATGCCTGGTTTTAAGTCAAATTTTGGGCACAACTCACCCGTTGCCAGAATCACCTGGCTCACTATTCTGTTCATTTAAAAATCTCCTAAATAAGCCTAAATATTTTTCGAACGCTTATTTTTGCTTCTATTAGGGTGGTTGGCTGGATTCGTTGTACATATCAGCCTCTCTTCAATAAAGGCCAAGCGACCTGCATATCTTGGTTTGCCTTGTATTCGGAATATTCCTTCCAATCAGGTGTAACGACGCATTGAATGCTATTCGCCTTGTTGTATTGCGGGTTTTTAGGTGTTTCTATGCCGACTTTGATTAAAAATTCCAGTCCATCGAACTCCTTGTAACTCGCCACTTTGCGAGCATTTTTAGCCGCGTCAGACAAATCTGAAGGCAAGATATTCATTGCAGACTCAAGTACAGCCCGCAATTGCCTAAGGCCTTTCTCTATCCAATCATTCCCTTGTTCGTTGGAATACACGCCGAATCTATGGAAAATTCGTCGTAAAATGTATGACCCTTCTGTCACAAGCATCATCGTATTTAAATACAAAGCTCCAGTTCCGCGGGATTTCGTCAGCATTTGCTCTGGGCCATATCCGCCAGAACGCACTGTCATCCTGACGCTCACAATGGTTCCAGCGGGGATCAACTCATCCTGGGAACCAGCAACATCATTAAAATCCGTTACGAATTCTCTTGCAAAATCACTCATGATGCTCTCCCTTCACATTCGGATTGCTCCAAATTCTTGCCCAATGGCCTCCTTATTTTTTTCAGAAGATTCCCCAAATGCGCAGGTTCGTTGATGTCCAGCCGACCACTACGATCTTTTGCTGGGTATCCACCAGGATTTATTGTTTGGCAAACGAAAATGCGATTTCCATTCGCATCTGCAGTCATCGTTATCACCTCATCCAAGATCCCGGGAATCTCGAGTCCTGTTTTGGTGCCTTCGCATTGCAGGTGCCAAGTTTGTCGTTGAAACTCATCCGTACGAGGCTCAAGCAACCCGACAAAAATAATGTCTTTATCAGGAATATGCTGAAATTGGTTTAACCAACCAAGCATTTCTGCGGCGAGCAAGCCATACGCAGCTCGCGTGTCCACTTTGTTTGTCCGATCCAAAACAAATTCAGGTTGTTGCTTGCACCACTGAAAACAAAGGCGGGAGGCAACGGTTAAACTATCGATAAAGATCACCTGAAATTCGCTAAAATCAATGGTGTTTTCTCTTTGTAAGCTTTCGAAATGCCGTGCAGAATAAGCTTGGTCAGAGCGCAAAGCAGGGTTTGGTCCGCCGATCAAACAGGCTAAATCCCTGGCTTCTGGCCAAGTTCGTACTGAAATCGTTGCTCCATGCCAATCTTGAACAGCCAGCAATCCCGCTTCCAAATCTATGCAAAGCGTTGGTTCATCTAGCGTCTTCAGTAAACTCGTTTTTCCAATTCCAAATCCTCCGAGAACAATCATTTTGATGCCAGACTGTTCCTTTAGGCGTTCATCAACAGTAATAATCTTAAAGGCCATGATTAGCCTCAATAAGGTTAGAGTTGTCATCAATAACATCTGTTATTAATTCTTCGTTTATTTGCGAATCATCCATGTCCTCATTGAGAAAATAATTAACAAAATACTGCTGGCCTTTGCCTGTGACCTTTGTCGTCTTCGAAATGGTTACGTGTCCATCCGAGTGAGTGATCGCAGCCTCGATAATTCTAAACAAGCCCAATTCCATCGATTTTTGCGTTGGAGTATTGTAGTCAGTTCCTTTGCGTTTTATTAAAAAGCCATCTTGTCGAAGGCGCTCAAACAGCCTATTTTGGCCGATTTCTATACCATTGCCTTTGAGTATTTTCGCAAGTTCTCCTATAAGTATGTCTGTATCAGACACAGAAACTGCATCCGCAAAAATAATTTTGGGCTTATCGTGTTCGATCTTGTTTTCAAGTAGAACCACCTTTGTTTCTAACTCTGCTGCTTGTTTTAACTTTTTACCGTAAGCAATGACAATGTCACCATCCAAAGCAAGAAGGTCTTGCATGCGTTCTTCTTCAGACAGTTTGTAAACAGAGTAAGAACCAGTTTTGCTGATAGATGGAAGCACATCGTGTGTAATCCAGCGTTTAAATTGCTTCGCGTTTGGTTTGCGTGACAAAAGGATGATTTGGTAAAAGCCTGACTCGTTAATGATCGTGATTTTCTGCGGTCCACCAAGGGTGTCCATAGTATAGACACCCTTTTCATCATCGTCTAACCTGCGAGTAACGTTCCTCGAATTTTCAATCCCAAGTGCTTCGCACACGTCGCTCAGGACAAGCCAAGGCTTGTTTTCTACAATGGCAACCCGTATTTCACATTCTTCGAAATAGAACGTGCGAATTTCAGGCGCTATTATTATGTTGTTATTTCCCACCATAATTATTTACTCCTTCTCTGTTGTCTCTTAGTGACATGCATTCGCGTATACCCCCTCTCATTATCGGAAGTAATTTGGTAACAAGTTGTTTCGTTAATAGTCGTGAACGCCTGGTGTCTCTGTGGTTCAGACCTGACGTCGATAATATCGACGACAGCTTTACACCCTATATTCAACATAGCCTTCTTGTCTTTGTTCAATCGCTCTTCTTTTAAATTTGTAAGCAACTTTATCCAAGCATCTGGGTCGTTCAAAATGTCATCAATTTTAGACGAGGCAACATATTCTCCATGCTTCCGGATCTGTGGAAGTACTTCATGAGTGACCCAACGCGTAAACTGTCGAAGTGTTTCTTCTCGGTTCGTAATGTACTCTTTGCTTACACCGCGAGCTTCAGACGGTTGCATCGCAAACAGCATAGAATATAGTCCTGGTTCATTAACAATAGCCATTTGCTGTACTCCGGATGTGGTCGTAATCGGCGTATACCCCCTCTCATCCTCATCGAGTTGCTGCATTGCGCGGTTTCGGTTTGTCTCACCAAAAACTTCACACACGTCTTTTGCTACCCACCAAATTTCACCGTTTATTTGAACAGTTCTAATTTCGGTTCCATCATATAAAAGAGCTTGTAACCCTTTTGTTTCGTTAAAATTCTCCATAATTATTTCTCCTCTGAATTGTTAAAACTAAACTCATACCCGCTGACCTTTACTGATCTAGCGGACTCGAATATTTTTTGAATACTCTCTGGCCAATTGTTGTACTTGCGTTCTTCTAGCGACAATGCACATTTAACATCTGCTTTATATTCGGGATGTTCGGCTAAAATACTCGCCAACAGCTCCTGATCCCAATCGACCTTTTTCCGGAAATTGGCTATTACTGTAGTGTTGCCTTCTTGAAGTCGTACCGTTCCCGTATCCTTTCCTTCTTGGTTCAACATCGCTTTCGCTGTTCCTTCGAAACGCAGCCGCATCGCCTCATTCAGAACCTTTTTCCGCCGTTCTTGCGTTTCAATCGCTTCCTTCAGTCTTGCCGCTAACGCCTGCAAATCCTGGATCGGAAGGTTGCTGATCTCTTGCACACTTGATTCATCAAGCAATCCTAATGCTATGCACATAAGCGCCTCCCTGTTCTCACTCCTAAAAAATCCTCACCACTCACGAACTCCTTTAAGGGAGCCAATGCTTGCCGGCAATAATTCACCAGTCCACGCATCCGAGCTCTGGTAATCCCAAGCTTTTGTGCAACATTTCGTAGAGAATCGTTTTGGATTTCGCCCATGATTTTCCGTAAAAAGACCGGAGATTTACGCAAAAATCGCTCAACGTCTATCTTTTTCTCGATTTCCTCAGCCCAATTGCTCTCTTCATCGATCAACTTGTTCTCAGGAATCTCGTCCAAATTCGTAAAAAACTGGTCGATTTGCCGCTTCTGGCGTGCATGACTCCGTATAATGTCCATGCATGCGTACTTAAGGACTTCCTCAACGAAAGGCTCCATCCTTGCGTTTTCTTTATCGAATTTTTCCCAAGTTTCGATAACTGCCAGGATTAGGTCCTGCTGCAAGTCCTGTACGGAACCGCTTTGCAGAGATAACCTACGTTTTAACTTAAATGCATAAGAAAGAGCTCGCGTTTTAATATGCGCAAACTCTTGTTTTGTAAACCACTCATACCAAATCTCATAAATAAAATGACGGATAATATGCTATAGTCCTCCTAGGATGTTTTTCTTCTTCTTACGGTTGGATTATGGCAGGAGTTAGCAAGGCGATTGATGATGAATTGGTT
>JAISCJ010000088.1 GCA_031265645.1 Holosporales bacterium
TCTCCGCCAGCTTAGGAATTTAACATAATTTAAAAGCAAGAATCGACAGACATGAGTAGAAGCTATACCTAAGCCAAAGCGAACCCTGCAGTAAGGAGGAATATTACTAGCACTGACGAGAATACACAGCAACACATTTCATCCGGACATAAAGCGTCATATGCCTCAGCCCTATTTCTCTGATTATTAGCTGCTGTATTTCCAAGATTTGCTAGTCCTTCACGCACAGAAGCAACAGCGGGTAGAATATTGTTCATCAGATTAGTGCACCCCATCTGAATTGCTCTACGCGCTATATCTGTTCGATTTTCTTGATTTTGCTGATCTCCAAAGGGACCGGCTGCTGCAAGATTATTTACGACTTGAGCCACCGGAGCGTTTGCCTGGTCTGCCGCTGCTGCAATATTATCTCCGGCTTGAGCTACCAGAACGTTTGCTTGGCCTGCTTGATCCTCGATATTTGCCCCTGCAGCAGCGACGAACGGTAAATCATCGGGACCACCTAGGTGCAGTTCTTCTGCACAATGCAGATTAGCAAAATGCATAGACGAGAATGCACAAGCAAAACATAGCAATAAATTTTTTGACATAACAACACTTCATACAAGAAACAACCTTGGATGCTTTATAACAAAGTTATAACCTCTTATCAATCGTTGGAATGCGTATCAAAAGCGCATTTTGTAAGGTTTTAATTACTTTACACCCAAACGCCAAAAAAGGTCATCCGTCCGTTAGGCGCGTATTTATTGTGAAAAAACGATTTGGTTATATCCTACCGCACGCCTCAGGCTCGCCTTCGTTCTTCAGCCACGCTAAAGCGCTTTGAATAATGCTCCAGATTAACGTAGCGACAGGCATAACAAACAGCGCACCAATCAACCCAACGCACGTAGACATTGTAAGTACTGCAAAAAATATCCAAACGGGGTGCAGTCCAATCCGTCCTCCAACAAAGTGAGGCGTCAAAAAATTGGATTCAATTGACGAGCCCACAAAATAAAGGATGGCTATCATTGCAATGTATGCGAATTGCAAGCCTTGCGCTAACGCCAAAACAAACGCGACTAAAAATGCAATGAAAATTCCAAGAAATGGAATAAACGTGAAAAATCCACTCATAATACCTAAAGAAATAAAAGGATTCAATCCAATTGCCCATAATCCAATTCCATACAAAGGCATGACGATTAGACTAACTTTAAGTTGTCCTGCGAGCTGGTTTTTCAATGATTCTTTAGCTTTTGGTATCGCAAAATCCACAAATGCGAGGACTCTGTTTGGCGTATATTCGCGTGTTTTAGCAATGCACTTGGGCCAGTCTCTTGTTATGTAAAATGTTATAATTGGGACCAAAAATATAAACGAAAAAAGGCCCACGACAGATTTCGCACCATCGTACAAGGACAGCGCATATCGTCCTAAACCTTCCGCCATTCCTCCTAGATTAGCAGAGATATATGCCCGAATCTTTTCCGCGTCGATTTCGAATTGAAAATGTGTCAGTGCGCTTATATCTGCCAATTTTTGCGGAATCCAGTCTGCCAAAAATTTAACCGTAGAACTTATGTGTTTGCTATAATACAGCAAATGCTTGTGTACAAAAAATGATATCACTCCGATGGCGCACGCAAGGATTGCAAGAAGGGTTAATATTAATACAGATGTTCCCAAACTGCGAGAAATTCCAATCTTTTGCAATTTGTTAACGCCAACATTCAAAATTGACGCAAGAATTATCGACGCAATGAAGGGCCATAAGACGGGCAGTAGCTTTTCAAAGACGACCCATCCTACGGCTAGCGCGAGAAAAAATACGATAGTTGCCCTAAATGACTCTTCGTTTTTGTAGATATTCTTTATAGAATTAAACATATTGGCGAACAGCCCCTAGTCGCATGCAGGCAGATCGCACGCGCCTTAGAAAATAATCCAATTGCAATATCACATAAGCTCTAGCATTGTTCAATAACCTGTAATTCTCTGCCTGTTTTCCCACCCTATCATTCCGCTTGTGGAGTTTTCTCCGTACTTTGACGTTGCAGCGTCCTTGGCAGAGAAAGTTTCAGCAATTTCAGCACCTCATTCACGATTTTATCTAACAATTTTTCTTTAAATATTGAAATTTCGATGTGGTCAGAAAACTGAGAGGGAATTATAGATTAAATGATTTTTGCATGAAGTAGTCGTGTGTTTCATCTGGGAGCCCTATTGAACACGCAAGGCCGTCGAACACAACTTTTTCAAAAAGATGCAGAATCATTTAACGAACAAAGGCATTTTGCTACAATCTATCCTGTGATAGGTCCGTATGCTGCGTTGTAAGGATCCTTCATTCGAAGGAAAAAAAGCTCTGCTACGCGGGAAGCTGGGAGCTGGGGGCTGGAAGCGGGGACAGCATGGGAAATGAAAATTGAAAGGTATAATTGAATAATGAAAAAAATTCGTACGTTTGCAGCATTTTTTCAGCGAAATTTCGTAACCGTTTTTTTTGCTACATTTTTTGTCAGCTCATTAAGCGCAGGAATAATAAAGAAGAAGCATTCAATCGCTCATTTTTCTCGTAAGATCGAGCGCGTGATTACCAATAAGTCTTCTACACGGGCAAAATTGTAGCGTCTCTGTTAAATTTGCGCCTGTTTATTGGCTCATGGGGTATGGTAGGTTTACATACCCGGATTGCGGTGGAACATATTGATTCGTATTGGACCACGGCAGAGCGGGCATGCCCCCCGGAACGGGAACGATGATATATCCACCTGCAGGATTCAGGGAAATCGGTTGAAAATTGGGGTTTGTCGACGTTATAACGAATGGGACCCCTCCAGGAAGATAGGTTACGCACTGCTGACTGCTGACAATGGGCATTGTTACAGCTTCCTGTGGATTACCGTTTGCAGTTTGTTGAGGATTAAATTGATTTTCGGAATTAGAACCAGGTTTGGTTTCAAATTCAGGATTAGCTCCAGGTATGGCTCCAGGTTTGCTTTCTACTGATGAATTGGTCATTTTTTCCAAATTCTTGGCTAAAGACGATTTCGAAGAAGGCATACTTGCGCCTGTATTTGCACCTGTTAAATCATTTACATCAACTGCGGGTACATCAAAACAAGGATTGCCAGAGAGGCGTTGCTGAACATGGTTCGGTCCGGCCTGCTGGATTTGTGCTCCAGCTTGAGGATAATACGCGCCCTGCTGAGGCAGATATGCTCCCTGCTGAGGCGGATATGCGCCCTGATTCGCTTGAATCGGATATCCTGCTTGCTGATATTGAGGATAATTGACGTCCTGCTGAGGATAAGCAGGAGGATATCCTCCTGCGATTTGCCCTTGAGGTGTACCCGCTTGTGGAACTTGATATCCAGGCGCAAAATATTGCTGCCCATTTCCCTCTTGAGGCATTTGCGGTAAGCCTTCAGCAGTTTGTTCTTGAGGCGCTTCCCCTTGTCCAAATGCCTTGCCTAACAGGTTCGATGCCATATTTCCTATATTTCCTAGAACATTGGAAGAAGAACCTTGTTGCTCAGGATTATCTTGAGCAATTTCCTGAGCAGGAACCTGTGGCACATTTTCTTGAACAGCAGGTGGAAGAGGTCCCCCTGGATATCCTGGAGGATAAACTACTGGTTGTGGTGCTCCCTGGTAGCTTAGTGGAGGATACGGGGCAACTCTAGGGTACTGCTGCATTGGATATTGCTGCGCGGGGTATTGCTGGTATTGAGGGTAGTAGTACATTGAAAACATTTTAGCGGAAAGCACAATCCAGGCTTGCAGAATTAATCCCCGTAAAAACAAGGGGTTTAAATTTATTCGCACACGTTTAGGCTTCGGCTTACTATTCGCCATAATGATTAATCATCAGTACTTTACGCCTAAATTATCGCAAAATAATCAATAATAAATCGTTAACAGAGTAACTCAATTGTCGTTTTTCTATGAATTATGATAATACTTATGTACGATATAACTTCCAACACGCTTTGATTGTTTTTGCAAGAGAAAAACCATCAAATTAGTTTGCAATAATTCAATGAAGCTTTTACGCAGATATAATATGCGTACTTGAGAATGAAAAAAATTAAAATGTATGATACTCTTTCACGAGTGGTCAAATAAAAACGCCCCATGATATGAGCCTATACCCAATTATAAAAAGAGTTGGTGCCAGGAGCCTCGAAGCGGGTTCCAATAAAACAAGTTTAATGGGGTCCCGAGCGCCGAGCTGTACTAAATGTACTGCTCAAGCTGAGCATCGAAGCTACGAGGCAACAAACTTTTTACGATTGGGTATATCTACTATAGGGCTCCCATATGAAACACAGGATTATTTCAGGACAAAAACCCTGCAAAGCAAAAGGTCATACCCTGTGTGTTTCAAATGGGAGACGTATCGATTAGTGGCTTCGCTTTTCGTACTTTTAGTTCACAACTTATCTAGTACTGTAACGCTTAGGCCCATAGGAGACTTTCTTCCTACATACAAAGAGTACGTAGGTAACGCAGCAAAAGAATGGCGCTGCCCTGGTGTGTCTGTCGCAATCTTCGCGGATGGAAAGGTCTATTTTGTAAACTATGGTACGCCTTTGGTTGGGTCAGGCGATCATATAACGGAAGATTCAATCTTTTGCATATTATCTTGTTCAAAAATAGTAACGGTAATATTGCTTCAACAATTCGTAGATGAAGGCAAAATCTCTTTGGAAGATAGAGTTATAGACCACCTTCCTTGGTTTAGGCTGCAAGACGAAAAATCGACTGCGGAAGTAAAGGTAAAGCATTTGATTTCTCACTGCATTGGACTTCCTGCATTTTGCGGAGATACGTTTTCACATTTTGATTTTTCAGCAAAGGAAGTAATCGATGCAATAAGTACAATTCCGTTAAAATATCCGGTAGGCAAGAAATATGGCTACCAAAATGTTTTTGTCGGAATAGCGGGAATGTTAATTGAAAAAGTAACAGGACGAACACTTAAAGAGCTTATGCTCGAGAAAATTTTTCAACGACTGGAAATGTCCCACTCATCCGTAGGACCTCACTATGCGGGAATTTGGGATAAGATTGTACAATTTTTCAAAAGAGATGCTCGGCATATGTCAATCGCATCAGGACATCAAGTGGTTAATGGTGAAGTTGCGTCATCAAATGCGACGTACCACTACGTATTTAGTGGAACATCAGGGGTCAACTCTACAACCAGCGACTACATAAAGCTCGTAGCATGTCTTGTGAATAAAGGAATAATTGAGTTTGGAGCCCAAAAGGGACAACGTTTGTTTTCTACTCGTGCTTGGGAAACAATATCTTCCCCGCAAATTGTGATTGGGAACGTTAAAGATAGCAATTTTCAATTTCCTGTCGATCGTATGAATAAAAAAAGTTTTGCTTATGGAAATGGAATGTTCTGTCTTGAGTACGGCGAAGGTGAAAAATTTGTGCAAATTCTTTCCCACATGGGAGCAGGAAGTGGTTGGCGAAGTTTTTGGGGCGTGGACACGGAACGCCGCGTGGGAATCGTAATTTTCAGCAATTTAGGATCAATTTCTACAAGCTTGTTGCCAGAAGCGTTGGGCTATAAATTTTTCGATATGTGCTTCGGCTTTCCTGAAAAGGATTGGAGTGCAATCATCAAAAAGAAGCAAATGAGAATACAAAAAATGTACGAGACACAGTATGAACGCTACGTATTAGCGCCATCTCTGAAGTCAACATATTTGCGTGGGATGTATAGAAACAGTCTATATGGTGAAATTAAGGTTGTAGAAAAGAATGGATCTCTGGCAGTGGAATACAGAGGAAATTGCGCTAAATTGGAGCATGTTGGAGGAACACTTTTCAGCGTGAAATCCTACGACCTTACACCCAATTATAGCGATGACGAGCACTGTACGATTCATTTTTCATCCGATAATAATGGCCACGTGAGTGGGTTGCATGTGAGCTTAATTAGAGATGGAAGTGATTTTTTCGAACGAGTTTCGTAGGCGAGCGAATTTTTATGCGGGTGCTCCTATTTTTTTAGAGCATAAACAACGTCAAAGCAGAAACAGTGGCTTTAGCGCTACATCAACAAAAACAATACTCCAAAAAATGCAGCGTATAGGTTGCATTTTTTACCTTTAGTTGTGCAGAATGTAAGTAGATGTGCCGAGGTCCCCTGCTAAAAAACCCCATTGGGTGGGCGGGGGCTAGGGATGATAGCCTAGCATAAAAGTATAAAAAAAGAGTTAATTTCTCAAAAATTTTCCCCTTGCTTTTTTCATTCTGATGCCTATATGCAACACTATACATTTCAAAGCTGAATATTTGGATTTTTTGGACGCGTACCCAGCGCAAAATCTAAACTTTTTACAGAAATTTCAACTGAGATGAGGAATGTTCCCCATATGAAACACAGGATTATCTCATGCCAAAATCATTGCAACGCAATGTGTTTTATTCTGTGTTTTTCAGATATAATATCGTATATTCGCTGGAAGCTTATTCATCGGTCTTGTACGCAATCTTATCAATCGGCTTCCAAAAAATATTTTCATCCTTACGATAGCGAATCCTTATTCGTTGTCCATCTACCGGCTCTTTTTTCTCATTCCAAATTTGTTGTATGACATTATGCGGCTTTCCATCACCTCCGATGAATTCACTTACTTCATAAGTAATCATTGTAATATAGTAATCTTCATATTTTTCAACCATAATTGTTGCAATTGTTTCTTCATATTCTGAATTAGTTGATGTGCAGGATGTGGCAAAAACAGCGAACAAAAAAGCGAAATCTTTTACTCTGCTCATAAATTATCTCTCTTAAATACGCTTTGGGATTCATTGCTGAAGCGTTCATATATCAGTAAAAAATTCCTTAACCTTCGCAAAAAAGCCGCTAGACATTGGTGTACTTTCTTCGGAATCTAATTCTTGCAATATTTCTTTTTGGCGCTTTGTAAGTTTTACAGGCGTTTCAACGATGACTTCCACAAACAAGTCACCACATGAATTCCCCCTCAGACTTGGCATCCCTTTGCCTTTTATACAAAATTGATGCCCTGTTTGAGTCCCCGCTGGAATTTTTATCGAAATCGGCGTTCTGTCTATGGAGGATACGCTAATTTCTTTTCCTAGCGCGGCTGTTGTAATTGATATCGGAACTTGACACGTAAGGTTTTTATTATCGCGCTGAAACAGCTTATGCGACTTAACCGAAACAAATACGTAAAGGTCACCACTTTTTCCTCCACGAAAACCACTTTCGCCTTCGCCAGCCAATCGAATTTGCGTGCCATTATCCACGCCTTTTGGAATTTTAACATCCAGCGATTTGTCGCTAAGGATGCGTCCCGATCCACTGCAAGCAGGGCAAGGATTTTTTAATATGCGTCCAATTCCCCCGCAAGTACTACACGTTTCTTCTACGGAGAAAAAACCTTGCTGATGAACAAATGCTCCGTGCCCGTTACACGCGGGACACGTGCTGTCTTCCTTAGATGAGCTCCCAGTCCCATTGCATTTATTGCAAGAACAATACGTCCGAATATGTATTTTCGATGTTGTTCCAGCAAACGCGTCTTCGAGGGAAATGGATATGTCGTATCTTATATCAGCGCCAGGCTGAGCCATTGAGCCTCTGCGTGGGCGTCGTGATCCCATGCCAAAAACTTCGTTTATAATGTCGTCAAAGTTAAATCCACCAAACCCCGCATTGCCAAATCCATCAAACCCATGACCCCCTCCGCCACCAGGCCCAAAGTTCGCGTCTGCTGTTCCATATTTATCAAATCTTGCACGTTTTTCCGCATCACTTAAAATTTCATACGCTTCGTTGATTTCTTTAAATTTATCGGCAGCTTCTGTCTGCCCCTGATTGCGATCGGGGTGGTATTTCATTGCGAGCTTGTGGTATGCCTTCTTTATTTCCGCAGCTGACGCAGTTTTCGAGACACCTAGAGTTTCGTAATAATCTTTAGACATAAGACTTTTAAAGCATTTTCAAGAGGCCACAGACTTGTCCATTGTAGAGTAATTTACGTTGATCATCAACTTTGACCTTAGTCGTGAAAAGTACGTGAATTTGCCCTTCATATGCAAGTGTCGTCGACAGTGTAATGTTATTAACGTTCCATTTATACATATCCCTTCTGAAACATACAGGATAAAACCTTTTGCTTTGCAGGGTTTTTTGCCTGAAATAATCCTGTATTTCATATGGGAGCCCTTAATATCAATTGATCTTTAAGCTGCTTCAGATAGATATGCGCCTTGACTCGTGGTAGGATTCTTTTCGCAAGAGGCAAATAATGGTTTTTGGTTTTTTGGGCATTAGATTCTAATATGAATCTATACGAAATCTCAAAAAGAATGGGACAAAGGCAATGAAATTTAGTTACTCCTGGTTAAGAGATCACCTTGATACAAAGCACAGCGCAAAAGAGATTGCTGATACGTTGAACGAGATTGGGTTTGAGGTCGAAAACCTTGAAGACGTAAGCGACTCACTTCGGGACATTGTCGTCGCTAGGGTAGATGCAGTCGAGTCTCATCCTAATGCTAATAAATTGCATGTATGCAGGGTTTTTGACGGCAATCAAATCTTACAAATCGTATGTGGCGCCCCAAATGTATATGGGGGCATGAACGTCGCACTAGTTCACGTTGGTGGATTTGTTCCAGGTTCTAATAGCAATTTACAAGAAGCAAATATTCGTGGAGTTGTCAGTCAGGGTATGTTGTGTTCAAATGGAGAATTGCAATTGCCAGAAGAAGATCCTAGCGTAGATGATCCTGGCATAATGGACATAAAAACAGACGTTACCCCTGGTGAGCCGCTCGCACATGCTCTTGGGTTGGACGATCCCGTTTTTACTATAAGTATTACGCCGAATCGCGGGGATTGTTTTTCTGTGCGTGGGATTGCACGTGACCTTGCTGCGGCGGGAATGGGCACGTTAAAAGAACTCGATTACGCACAGCACTTTGCCCAGTTTGAAAAGGTTAGCGTTCTCGGCTTGCCAGAATCCCAGGTGCCAATCGTTATTGAGACGCCGAAATGCCACTTTTTTATTGGCGCTACAATGTGCGATGTGCAGAACTGCTTTAGCCCACTTTGGATGCAGAAGCGATTGTTAGTTGCAGGACAACGGCCCATTGACGCGTTAGTTGATATCACTAACTTTCTTAACTTCGACATTGGGCAGCCTCTTCATGTGTATGACAGGATGCAAATTTGCAACGAAATCCACATTAGGCAGGCCCAGAAGGGAGAACAGCTTACGTTGCTGAACGGACAAATTTGTGCGTGTTCTGAAGCGATATGCTTATTGCAGACGTGGAAAAGCCACTTACGTTAGCTGGCGTAATGGGAGGAGAGCAAAGCGGAAGTTCGCTAGATACTACCGACGTATTTTTAGAAGCTGCCTATTTTGACCCTGTATCTGTTACGCTAACTGGGCAAAGGCACACATTGCACAGTGAATCTCGAACGCGCTTTGAACGCGGAATTGACCCAGAGATGACTTCCGTTGCAATGGAATGGATGTTGTCGTTGATCAAGACAATTTGCGGAGGACGAATCCTTGGTATGACCAAAAAGGGGATTTATCCCACTCAGGTGCAAGCGACTGTGTCTGTCTCAAAAACGCGCATAGCATCTTTGAGTGGTGATGCATCCGCAGGAGAGGAGGCTGAGTCAATCTTAGAGCGATTGGGTTTTGACGTTTTGAGCTCAGATGACGAATTTATCACCGTGCTGGTTCCATCCTGGCGACATGATGTGTCGATTGACGCAGATTTAATTGAAGAAATTTTGCGAATGCGTGGATATGCCAATCTGCCAATTCAACCGGTTCCTGTCACCCAGGCAAGCTCAAACGCGGATACAATACGTCAAATAAAAAATGTATTGTGCGCCAGGGGAATGTCCGAAGTCTACACGCTGCCGTTTTTGAGCGAATCTGAAACTAAGCTTTTCGATTCAGATAACGAAAGCGAAACGTTTGTAGAAATATTAAAGCCTTTGAACGCGGACATGGCATTTTTACAAAAATCGTTGATTCAGGCTCTTTTGAAAGTTGTTACATTTAACAAAAGTCGAAATTGCGATAGCGGAGCAATTTTTGAAATTGAATCAGTCTTTGCACAAAAGCCAAATGGCATACGCGAAGACAAAATGGTTTGCGGTGTGCGTTTTGGGTCAACGGAGCGAAATTGGCTTCAGCAAGCAAGAAACGTTGATGTATATGACGTAAAGGCGGATTTACTTGACGTG
>JAISCJ010000129.1 GCA_031265645.1 Holosporales bacterium
AAGAGCAGGAGCTGCATCACAAGAACGACGAGTTCAAGATTTCAGAGTATTGAGTTTACTCGCATGACCGCCTTGCAGGCGTAATACGATGCTACCGGCTTTAGCCGGTAGAAGTTTACGCATGTCGCTTAGCAGCCCAATCGTAAAAAGTCGTATTAAGCTTCTACTCATGTCTTTCTATTATTGCAAATTAACTTTACATGCATTACTCTCTGTCGAGTATATGCATTTTTACCATAAATGTTGGCGTATTCGCGGCTTAACCGTGGACAAGTCTATTGTTTATTCAGAGTATGGCCTTGGGTCAGGGACTAATGATACAAGAGCGTACCGCGCAATCAATTCGCTCGTTTTTGCATCAAAGCCAAAGTCATTTTTATAGTATCTAACCAGCTCTGACTTTGCCTTCACGAAGGCATTCCTACATTCCGGATGCTCGATGATGTTCCGAATGTATCCATCCATTTTCGGATTTTCTGACATGAAACTGCTTGGATTGAAGATGACCAGTCCGTATATGCTGTTCAGGTTCCCCCAAATCGTATGCCTAATAGAACCCAATAAATCAAATGCTTTTTGCGTCTTTTGGATTAACACCTTACGATAATGATCGACTACTGCTTTTGGGAATGTGGAGACAGTACCGCGTCCGTACTCTAATCCACAACGGGGCAAAAAATTGTCACGATTCCCACCGAAACACGGTTCCGTTGCCAGCAAAAGGTCTGGTCTTTTTTTGACGATTGCACAAGGAATGGCATAAAAAGCTGAGTGTGTATTGACCACTCCGCAGGCGCTAACGATGCGCAAAATGTTAACTATGGATTCCGATGATCCATCAAAAGAGACTCTGTCATTGGGTAACAACACGAGACTATCAGAATCCTTTACCCTAGCTTTGGCAACCAATTTATCGGTAATTGCTTTAATTTTTGCATCTCGTTGTGGGTCTTTGCTCTCGAATGCATACAAAAACAGCGCATAATCCATTTGTCCAACATCAGATAAATCGGCCGCTAAAATCTGCTTACTCTTTTCTAATTTCGTTTCGCAGTGGTCCCAAAACTCCGGATCAATCTTCGTTTTGTTTGGTATGTGATTGCATGAGATCAAAATTACGGCTATTAGTAACCAAGATAAATTTAGTAATTTTCTTGATTTCCTCTCGGCGTTTATACACATTCCATATGACTCATCATGATCTACGTAGCGTAGTATATCTTGTTCGCTTCCAGTCGGAAATGGGTGATAATCCATTGGTATACATTTTAAAGAGTTAACACTTCTCTGGGATGTTCGATCCTGATTATCTCGATTCTTTCGATCCGTTAATTTTCAAATATTTTTCAAGCAAGTCCTTCAATTTTATTTCATCAGGATTGTTCAGGCTAAGATTCCGTACAATGTTTAATACGGTGCCGTACTCAAAAATTTTATCTTTAAATACCAAACTTACCTCTACACCGACATTCGCACCATGTTTTAACAGGAATTCTACAGCATCAATGTTCCCTTTCCATGTATATGAATATGGATCATCCTTCTTCGGTTCCAAATGGCAAAGAACAAGCAAAATCAACGGAGTTCGACCAAATGTACTTCCATCATTCAGATTTGCACCAGAATTCACCAAAAGTTTTATGATCTCAAGGTGCGGCGAATTTCCTGCCTTGCACTGTAGGCACGCCGTAGCAAGTGGAGACATTATCCCGTAGTCGTGCTCTTCATTAAGGTTTGGTTTGGTATCTAACAGCAAGCGCATTATCCGCACATTTCCATTTCTTGCTGCAGCTTCTAACGGCGCACTATCTTTGCATTTCGCGCCATGAGCGATCAAAAACTCCACATACGGGAGGTCGTTATTATGGGCCGCTAGTGCCAACAACGTCCGTCCAAACCGATCCCATTTACTACCGTACTCCGCATTAACATCGAATTGCGGATCGGTTACCTTTTTCTTTAGTTTTTTTATGGAGTATGGATATGGTCGTTTTCTTCGCAGCTCCTTTTGTAAAAAAGCTAAAACCCGCTTGTCTCCAGCATCTTTGGCAAAGTCTATCGCAGTTTCCATGCGGTTCGAAAAAGCTCTTATGTCTGCACCGTTTTTAACAAGTAATTTAATTACTTCAAAATATTGGAAGGCGCGCTTTCTTTCGGGGCCCCACCATTTCAAGCCTTGTTCAGGATTTTTAATGGCTTGACAAGCATCCATAAGTGGCATTGGGGAGTCACCTCCGTTTATGCGAGTATTTGGATTTGCACCATATTTAAAGCACAGTTTGACTAATTCTAAATCTCCGTTCCTAGCGGCCGCGTGCAGCAGTGTGACACATGACATTCCACAACATGTTCCAACATCTGCACCGTTTTGAAGAAAAAACTCAATTATACGTAAATCTGTGGTGATGTGCAGAGGATGGGTGAGATAGAAGAAATCGCTGTGCTCGACACTTGCTCCATGCGCGATTAGGAATTTCACCAGTTCAAAATTATTTTGTTTGGCAGCCATATATAGTAATGTTTCTGCCTCACAACCATCAACTAGATATCTGGTATTTATATCAAAGCCAGGGCTTTTTAACCTTTCCTCTAAATGCTCAATGGTATATGGGAAATAGTGTGATTGTGGAATGTCAGGCTCGATTGGAGCTTGTTTGTAAGAACAAGAAACGAGTAAAATTCCTATAGAATAGCTTAATAACGCAAGATAATTTTTCATGGCGGTTTTGTTCCTGTGTGTTAAACTATTACTAGTGTGAATGTCCAGACACATGTGAGACGAAATTACCCCTTGGAAACAGGCGGATGTTGCACGTGTGTGGGTAACTCTGGAGGAAACTCTGTGGGAATCGAAAAATTCTAATTTTTCGGCGTTTTCTATTTGCAGCGATTCATTACTGGTTACTTCGTCCACGTACTCAAACACCTCTTATTACGACAATTCATATCGTGTGTATCACAATCGTTTAAATTTGTACAAAATTTCGGATAGGTGTGCAGTAACGAAAAGATCCCCAATTCGTCGATCCGCTGATCGGAATTATTTTGGGACTGTTTAAACCTATCCAAATTCGGGAACAGATCCCTCGGAAAACCAAGGGTTTGACGACGCTGGCGACGAGATGTTTCAACAGTCTCTTGTATGTTCCAAATGTGATGAATTTAGCTACAACCATCAAGTAGCGCAGGTGAGATCATGCTGAGGGCATGAGCCATAACAGAACGAAAAAGCTCTGGGAACAGACATGAGTGAAATGTTAAAAATCCACCCAGCGCGTCTTTTACTTACGCCGCACGCCTTGAAAATATTGAATTGCAGAAAATACCGAAATCGCAGCCGAAAACCATAGCAGGACGATTCCGGAAATATGCCAATCAGCCAAGAAGCACGTTATAGCTCCCATTTGAAGTGCTGTCTTGTACTTAGCGACATTAGATACCGGGAGGTCTTTTCCTGACACGGCCAAGAACTCGCGCAAACCAGAAACTAAAAACTCACGACAAACAATTATCGTGGCTGGAACAAGGTGTATATTTCGCACATGACCGAATCCACTTATCATGATTAGTGTAGAACTGACGAGCAGTTTGTCCGCAACGGGGTCAATTAACGCACCAAATCGACTCGATTGCTTAAATCGTTTTGACATATAGCCGTCAACGTAGTCGGTAGCGCATGCGAACATAAACATTCCTAGCGCCAATTTTGTGCTGATATAAAACGCCGCAAGCAAAAACGGAATGATTCCAATTCGCACAAATGTAACAACATTCGGCACGGTTAGAAACTTCCACTCTCTTCTACCCCGAATTTTGCTATGAGCTCTTCGGCGTCGGAGTTTTTTCGCTGACATAAAAACCTAATGACCTCCCCAAACGCTTGACTTTAGCTTATGGTAGGACAAAAGTCATGTTTTGTAAAAGTCTTGTTATTGGTCATATATATATACCCATGCACGAAAAGAATGTGACTTTTCCCCGACGGAAAACCGTGCACAGGCTCGGCTTCGTATTACAATCTTTTGGCGCTTGGGGTGCGACTTGTAACGAAAGGAGGAACTATGTAAATCCGAGTAATTCACTTAGTGAGAGATCACTATTTGTAAGCTGTTGAGTAACAGTTGGGTATAGACCA
>JAISCJ010000014.1 GCA_031265645.1 Holosporales bacterium
TTTGAGTAGTATTTGCCTCCCGTCCAGCGTACGAACATTAGGCAACGAATGCTTTGAGGGATGCATATCTCTAACACAAATCCCATCTTTAGGTTGATTTTAACCATAAATTAACGGTAGAGTCACACTCATGAATTACAGATTTTTATAGCAAAGAAAAGATCTCCATGAAAAAAAATGCTTAAGCTTGCGCTTGTATTCTCACTATTTTTGCCAGTTACATCAACTGCTATCTGCAGTATAGACACTGGCATATGCAGTATAGATTCTGGCGAGTGCAATATAGACGCAGATATCTGCGATATAGTCGTTGATGGCTGTTCTTACACGACGAAGGGACGTTGCATACCTGGTGACTATATACGTTTATTGTTTGCTAGAGGATGCGTTTCGACTAGAGGAGAACAAATACTAGTTAACACATTGGGTAGTGCCTCGGAAAACCAAGGACTTTACTTCGATGCCGACGCAAGGGATCTACAGCACCAAGCAGTATGCATTCCGTCCAGCATAGAACTAATAGATTATGGATGTTTCGGTGGATGCCATAGCTTGGTAAATGTGATATTTGAACGCGACTCTAAGCTGATTTTAATTGGAAAACGCGTATTCTCTCACTGTTCTTATTTGAGCAGTATTTGCATTCCGTCCAGTGCACAATCATTAGGCTACGAATGCTTTTATGGATGTTTAAACTTAAAAACGGAGACATTTGCACTCGGCTTTCGGCTGATGTTCTTTGGTCAAACTCTTTCGGACAATGTGGAAATATTAAAAAACAGATTACTACAGATATTCCACTTTAAGTCGTGAATGTCTCTAGTTTGAAATAACAAATACTTCGTGGCATAACAAATTGTCCGAAGCGGATAAGGTCCCTTGCCAGAATGCTGAGTCAATGATTAATATGTAGGTCAATAAAAATCTAAACTTTATGGAAATCTGTTGCTTTCCCTATAGCAATGCTTCGATTTGCCAGTCATAATGCCTGTAAGCTGAGCTGATGTGGACAGGCAAAAAAATGTCTAACATAGAATCAATTAAGCCCCGAGAAATATTAGATTCAAGGGGCATTCCTACCGTGGAGGTTGACGTATTTTTAGCAGGTGGGATATGTGGAAGAGCCGCCGTTCCATCTGGTTCATCCACTGGTTCGTACGAAGCGGTAGAGCGGCGAGATGGCGATCGGTCTCGGTATGGAGGGAAGGGCGTCCAAAGGGCTGTTCAAGACATTCAGCAAATCATTTTTCCTGCACTGCGTGGCAAATCTGCGGAGAATCAGGTTGAAATTGACAACATTATGCGATCTTTGGACGGCACGCCAAACAAGGCAAAGTTGGGCGCAAACGCGATTTTAGCGGTTAGCTTAGCTTGTGCTCGGGCGGCGGCAAAGGTACAAAAGCTTCCTTTATACAGATACCTAGGACAAGGCTGCACCTTACCTATGCCCATGGTCAATGTATTAAACGGCGGATCGCACGCGGACAACGATGTCGACATACAGGAATTTATGATTGTTCCTGTTGGAGCAGACACATTTTCGAACGCGCTTAGCATGTGCTCTGAGGTGTTTCACTCATTGCGGTCATTGCTAAAAAATTTAGGGCACAGTACAAATGTTGGTGACGAAGGGGGAGTCGCACCAGATTTAGGCTCAGCGAGTGAGGCGTTTGACCTTTTAATGAAGTCCATCGAACAAGCGGGATATAGACCTGGCGAAGATGTAAGTTTTGCATTGGATGTTGCATCTAGCGAATTGTTCGACGGATTGATGTACAAGATGGAAGGGCGCGTTTTGTCTCTTGATGAGATGATTTCTTACTACAAAGAACTTACGCGCAATTATCCGATCATTTCAATCGAAGATGGCTTAAATGAAGACGATTGGCGTGGTTGGCGTAACCTGACACAAAGCTTGCCAGGTGTGCAAATTGTTGGAGACGACCTTTTTGTTACAAATTCAAAACGTTTAGAGCGGGGTCTTTCCGAAAATTCAGCAAATGCCGTGCTTGTAAAGTTGAATCAAATTGGAACACTGACTGAAACGTTAGAGGTTATAGACTTAGCTAAATCTAATGATTGGAATTTTATCATTTCGCATAGATCCGGGGAAACAGACGACACGTTCATTGCTGATCTTGCTGTGGCGGTTGACGCAACGCAAATCAAGACGGGATGTACATCACGTGGGGAGCGCACATCAAAATATAACCAGCTATTGCGAATTGAAGAAGAATTGGGAGAGAAGGCTCGCTTTGCCAAGTATCACAAAGGGAAATAATTCATTTGTTATGTGGCTCTTGGACAAAGTAATGCATAGAGAGTTATTGCGATTCGCTCTTTTTATTGTTTTTGTTTTCAGTGACATTGCTGGGTTATTTGCATGTCACTGACCTACCAACATTTCACCTACGATATGGAAGTGTCATCACGGCTGGATCGGTGGCTGAAGCGCAAATACAATGGCTGTACGCAGGGCGCAATCGAGAAGGCAATCCGTGCGCGCTTTGTTAGAGTTAACGGTGAGAAAACGTCCGCTGGAACAGCTTTGACGATTGGGACTAGCGTATCCGTTGAAATTCATTTACACCAGAAGTGGGAAGAAATGTCCCACGATGTTCTTTGTCCTACTGTAGCGTATAGTTTTGATTCCCTGATCTTGGACGAAACGGCGGATTTTCTAATTCTAAACAAACCGTCCGGACTTGATGTTCAAGGCGGCTCGCACGTTCATGAAAATATTGATGATTGGCTTCGTACAAAATCGAGCGAATACCGTCTTGTTCACCGAATTGATCGCGCAACAAGCGGACTATTGATCGTCGCAAAATCTTTGAGTTCTGCTATATCTATTACCCAGATGTTTCGAATTCGCAACGTAAAAAAGTGTTATAGAGCAATCGTTGTTGGCGAGTTGGCGAGCAAGGCCGGCGAGATAAATTTACCGATTGCGAATCATCCCAAGATTGCATCTATGATGGCGGTTGGGACGAATGACGGAAAAGACGCCAGTACAAATTATCGATTAAAAAATTTTAATCCACAGGAAAATTGGTCAGATGTGGAGCTGTTTCCGTTAACTGGGCGCAAGCATCAACTTCGCCTGCACATGTCAGCGATCGGTCATCCCATTATTGGGGATGACAAGTACGGTGGGCACTTGCACTTAGCCGACATGCCTAAAAATGTATTGTTATTACATGCTTGGCGGATTTCATTGCCGGCCGTAGGGCTTCGTTGGGAAGCACCGCTGCCGACATATTGGCCAAATTGCGCATGTTGATTGGAATTTAAAGCTTTGCGAGCTTAGCAATTAATAACATCCTTTTATAAATTAAGACGTCGGCACTAATGGAAAGTAAGGTAAGTCTGGATTATTCTTCATCGTGTTATTTGAATCAAAACCCAGCATGACTTTTAAAGTACCTGGGGCATAGCTATTAGAGACTGTATTCGCATGAAATCCAGCTAAATACCTAACGCTTAGACCATCCCATAATGCAGCAGGATGTTCGTTGTAGAATTGAATATGTATGCTCTTGAGCCTTTGATTATACGCTATACTTCTAATCCAGCTATAATCAGAACAGGTATAGCCAAACCAATATAAATATTCCAATTTTTGGGAAAGCATGTCATATTGACTTTTCATAGCGCTTGGCACATCTCCAATTACGACCATTCCACGAATATTTGCCGCGTTATTTAATGCAGATTGAGAAACTGTGGAACTTGAAATCGTATTAACAAAAATTGAGTAATACGAGATTCCGCCGTCCATCGTAAAGTATTGCAACTCCTCGAGTTTGGTTTTTAGTGCATTCAATTCAGTTGCAGCTGGTGAATTTTGTAAGTTGGATAATTGTGTATTTAATGACGTGATTTGCGAATTGAGGCCTGTCACTTGTGATTCTAGGCTTGAGACTTGACCCTGAATAGAGTTTTTTTCACCAACAGCAGAATCTCTTTCGGACGTGCGCGTTGCTAGCTGATTGGTCAGCGACGTTACATCTGTTTCAAGCGATGCAACCTGATTTTTCAAAGATTGCACTTCTGTAGACGATGCTCCGCCTTGCCCAAATAATTCTTGTACCAAGGACTGCGCTTCTACGAACGCTCCATGCGACACGTCAAGGTTGCTGTTGACGGCCTCTCTAAATTTGGATGACCCGATGGGGCCGTTCGTGATTAACAGTTGCGCAGCTCCTAGTGCTGTGAACCCAGATTCCATTTTGGAAGAAAATTCATCTTGCGCATATGCAATGTAAGTAGACAGCGCGAATAAAATTTTGATGACACGCTTATTCATTTAATTCTCTACAATCTTCTCGAGTATTTATGCTTTAATGGTAGACTATTATGAATAAAAAAAAGACAGGTGTAATAGAGCGATTTTTGGTAGACTCTTTGAGTAGAAAGCGAAGGCGGAAGGGTCGCAACATGCAAAGATTACTAACTCCAAAGAATGACTTTGTCTTAAAAAAAAGCATTTGGCTCCTAGTAAAACAAGGATTTGCTCGTTTTGTTGTTGAACGCCGCCTTCCAGGGAGAGGAAGGGCCGATTACGAACGTTGAATTCCTGCCGCTGCATCAGGATCCAAAGATTGCTGGACTGCGCCAAAGCATTATAGACGTGAAGTGCACAGACACGCAAAATCGGAAATTTATTGTGGTAATGCAGTGTTACTAAGACCCGGATTTTATCAAGCGTGCCTGCGTTTATGCATCCCGGGCGTACGCGGACCAAGTCACAACTGGGGTGCCATATTGTGACATTAAGCGCGTGGTTTTTCTGGCATCTTAGATAATTTTGTTTTGTATGATGAGGAAAATTACTTATGCCACAACAAAATTCTCGATATAGAAACGTTACAGTGTAAGACAAGTGAATTTTCGTATTCTTTTTTAGAATTATTGTACAAGAAATGGAATTAGCTAGGCACATTGGCCGGAATTTTGCCCCCAAGTCAATTATGTCGCCTCTCAATACTTTTTTCAGTAAATGTGTTTGACGGCGGTTTAATGCCAAACGAGTTTAGCGATATCATTTTTTCTCCGTTGAGTCGTGACATTGCCTCAATACGCACAATCGGAAGCGCGAAAAATGCAATAACTGATTTATTCGTACTGTATGCACAATGCGCATTGATGGCGTATCCCGATAATCTTTCGCTATTTTATAAAGTTGCTCCTTACATTTATAACGCAATCGACGATATTCTTTCTGAAATTCGTGGCTTTTTTCTAGCAGAGATATATCGTGACAGAAACATTCATAGGCATATAGCCATGAAGATCAGTCTTACTTTTGCGGATGCACTTATCCTTTGGGAAAGAGGTTTTAAAGAATTCCTAGCGGACGACAAATTAGAATTTGCAGCTCAGGTTGGAGCCGCCATAATACATTCGGACTTGTCTTTACGCTCAGGAAAGGTTGTAAAAAAGAAACGCCGTGTGGACAGTCTATTTGTTGATAAGCTCTCGGATGACACTGATATTTCATCAGCATCTCATCCACCGCCAAAATGTCGAGTAAGACGAACACAAGAGTAATAATGCGAGTTATTGATCAAACTGTAAGTTACTAAAACACTGAAAATGGCTAGGTTTAGTCAAAACAAACAGGAACTAGCCATGCTTATAGGGTTTGAAATCTCGGAATTTTCTATTCGTAAACATATTTTTTATCTGCAAACATATTGGTGCATTTGTTTCAGGTATTTCTTGTGGGACCAGGGTTCGTTAATAAAATTTTATAAAAAATACCAAGAATGAACGCAATGATGTTTTTGTGCCACATAAGAAAAAATAGTTTGCCGAAAAATGTGCTGCGTAGGTTGCATCGTTAACTTTTTGTGGGAGATAATTGCGATGAGATGTGTGGCGCTCACCGATAAAAACCCCCAGGGTGGGCGGGGGTTAGGGATGGTAGCCTAGCACAAAAACATTAAAAAAGAGTTAACAGTTCAAAAATTTTCCTCTTGCTTTTTGCGACCAGATGTAATTCTGCAACACTACCCACTCGAATGAACATTTTTTCCTAACGTTATAATCGCTATTATACCCAATCGTAAAAAGAGTTGGTGCCAGGAGCCTCGAATCGACGAGCTATTTACTATTGAGTATACATAAAACTGTTCGTGTGCCTACAATCGTCGATTGTGCACGGACTGTCCTATTAATTTAAATTATGCTACACTACACTCTGTTCGAGGAGTGTTGCGGAGGGGCAATGCAGTTTTGGGTGGTTGACGCTTTTGCAAAGTCGGTATACGACGGGAATCCTGCGGTTGTATGCTTGTTAGAAAATAATTTATCTATAAATGTACAGCAGAAAATAGCAAGGGAATTCAATGTTCACGAGACCGTATTCGTGACTCCTTTGCAAAATCAGCACTTTAAAGTTCAAGTTTTCACGCCGTCATCAAACGATTCCGTTTGTGGGCATGGACTACTTGCTGCGGGATACGTACTTTGGAATGAGCTGAGTCTGCCTGATATTGACCCTGAAGTTATCTATTTTGACCTTCCATCGGGAATATTCATGATCTCCAAAGGAAAAAATAAGATAACGGTTCATACCTCGACAAAAACAGCAGAACCCGCGCCAGCTCCAGACCGTTTGATAAATGCGCTAGGAACACCACCGATTGCAGTAAGCAAATGTGGGCAAATTTATTTGGTCGAGATGTTTAATCCCCGGCATGTGTTAAAGCTGGAACCAGATATCGCGAAATTGGAAAAAATTCCGTGTGCAGGAGTGGTTGTTACGGCTGAAGGCGGAGGAGACGCTTCATACGATTTCATATCAAGATTTTTCGCTCCATCGCAAGGGCTTAACGAAGATCCAGTCACGCTCTGGACGCACTGCTTTCTTGGACCCTATTGGGCTCATAGATTAGAGCGTAGTTCGCTTATTGCGCATCAAAAAGCAGATCGAGGCGGAACGTTGTTCATCGAGTGTATCCAGGAACAAGTTTTAATTTCAGGAGAGTGCGTACCTTCAATGAAGGGCGTGGCGTGTAGTTGTTCGGCTGAATAGAATATTAACATTGGAGGGGCTAGTAATCGCGTGTTTTTTGATAATAAGACGATAATTTTACTCGGCGGCGCGACCGCGAGTGGAAAGTCTGCAGTGGCGGTTGAGCTTGCTACCGCAATCGATGCAGAAATAGTAAATGCCGATAGCGTTCAGCTTTATAAAGATTTGCCTATATTAACGGCTGCACCAACAGAAAATCACAACATTCCCCATCATCTGTACGGAGTCTTAGACTGGGGCCAAAGCACGTCTGCAGCTGATTGGCTCAACATGTTTGATCAGAATTTGGAAAGAACAAACTCGACAAATGCATTTATTGCAACTGGTGGTACAGGTTTATACCTGAGCTCTCTATTGTACGGATTGTCGCCTATGCCAGAAACATCAGACTCCGTTCGGCAATATGTACAACAACAGGGGCGTGCGTTAATCAGTTCGTCTGGAACCGTTGCCTTATATGAGTGCATCGTAAAAAAGGATCCATATATAAAGGGACGCATACACCCGAATCATACTCAGCGCCTGTTGCGAGCCTGGGAAGTGTTCGAGCAAACAGGTCGCTCAATAGTGTTGTGGCAAAAGGAGCCGCGCCTTAAAAATAATTATCCAAAGTCTCAGCTTTTTGTGTTAGACGTGGATAGAGAAACTCTGGGAAAGAGAATAGAGGTTAGGTTTGCAGAAATGCTAAAAAATGGCGCTATTGAGGAAGTTAAAGCTTTCATTGAAAAAACAAAAGGGGCGCCGTCAACATTAAACAAAGCTATTGGCTTTACAGAAATAAAACATTATATTGAAGGAAAAATTGCGATAGAGGACGCAACCTCGTATGCGGTAATGGCGACAAGACAATACGCCAAAAGACAGCAGACATGGTTCAGAACACAGTATGCAGCTAATGATGTATTTGTAATTCCAAACGCATCTCCTGGAGAACAAGCCTCTATGATTGTAAGACATTTGTATTCCGTAAACTCGGAAATGTGTGTTAACGCACAGTAATAAAATAAAGACACGCCCCTCATGTCAACTAAGCGGGACCAATCTGAATATTTGCGTCCGTTCAATCCGGTCGCATATTTCATTAAATCGTTTGCTTCCCTATTTGTGGGAGCAGGGGTTTTGTTGGCAGCAAGTGGGTGTGCACTATTCCTGTGGTTAAACTCGTCGCTACCATCAATCAGCAGTTTTACGTCTAGAGTTCGCACGCCTAGTGTGACAATTCAAGCAATCGATGGTACAGTAATTGCAAACTATGGAGAGTTCTTCGAGGAATTTATTAGCGTAAATAATCTCCCACCTCATGTAATAAACGCATTACTAGCGGTTGAAGATCGGCGTTTTTACGCACACAACGGAATTGACATAATCGGGCTAGTTCGAGCGATGTTGCAAAATTTTCGAGCTCACAGAATTGTACAGGGCGGGTCAACACTAACGCAACAATTGGCAAAGAACATGCTCATATCGAATGGGTTTTATTCCGTTGGAGATCGTTCAATTCGCAGGAAACTTCAAGAACTCATTTTGGCAGCCAAGCTAGAATCGCGCTTTTCAAAAAACGAAATTCTGACGCTTTACTTAAACAGAGTTTATTTCGGCGCGGCCACGTATGGAATAGACGCCGCATCCCGAAGGTATTTTCAAAAGACGGCAAAAGAGCTCACTCTTTTTGAATCCGCAATTTTGGCAGGAATCCTTTGCGCACCGTCAAGATATTCGCCTACGGCTAGTCCAAAAAAGTCGATTGAACGAGCAAAAATTGCATTGAGCGATATGGAAGCGAGCGGCTTTATCGACAGTTCGTGGCGGGATAAAGTTGAAGAATGGGAAATATCGTTTATTCAACAAGCAAAAGTAAAAACTGAAAAAGGAAGCAAATATTTTGCTGATTGGGTTTTTGAGAGTATTCCTTCTATTATTGGCCCGATAGACCAAGACTTAACGGTTGTTACAACATTACACCCTGAAATGCAGCGTCAAACGGAAAACGTTTGCCAAGAGTTCTACGAAAAATTTGCAGAAGAATATAAATTTTCTCAAGCTGCCGTAATTGCAATGACGCCAACTGGAGCCGTGCTGGCGATGATCGGAGGATTAGACTACGGCAAAAGCCAATTTAACCGAGCTACCGTTGCCAGAAGGCAGCCAGGATCCGCATTTAAAACCTTTGTGTACCTATCTGCAATTGAAGCAGGCATTGATCCAGATGAAAAATTTGACGACTCGGCGTTTCAGCAAGGAACGTGGAAGCCAGGCAATTATAAATGGAAAGAGCAAGGAGAAGTTTCGCTTTTTGATGCATATGTATATTCGGTAAACAGCGTTTGCGTCAGAGTTGCCCAAAAAGTCGGGATTCGAAATGTGATAAAAACAGCAAAACGCCTAGGTATCACATCGCCTTTAAATGCGGACCTAACACTCGCATTGGGGTCTCCTGATATCACGTTCATTGAGTTAGTTCGTGCGTACGCTCCGTTTTTCAATGGCGGATACCTATGCCATCCACATGGAATAGCAGAAATACGAGACAAAAATGGCAATATTTTGTATCAAAAAAATGAAGGCGTGAACGTGCGCGTTATAAAGAAGGAACACCTGGCAATAATGCAGAATATGCAGCGAGCCGTTATCAAGAGTGGGACAGGGCGAGCCGCCAATGTAGACCAGCATGTTATGGGGAAAACTGGGACAAACAGCTGCCGAGATGCGTGGTTTTTGGGAGGGCGAAGTTCAAACCGCCCGAAAGAAACAGAAGAAAATGAAATTGACGAAACAAATAACTCAGACACTAGCAAATCCAACGATGATTCAGGGACAGAAATATCCAACACAGATGAACTATCATCTAGTCAGATTGCAGATCAGGAGGGCATTGTTCTTGGCGTATGGATTGGAAACGATTCTCGAGAAAAAAAAATGGCTTCCCATTCTACCGGAGGACGCCTTCCAGCTCGAATGGCCGGCAAACTGTTCAAAGAGTATTTGAATACGACTGACCCGCAAAATAAGGCAGCTGAGGATAAATCTGCTCCATCATCACAAAGTACAGCTATGTCTATGACTCAGTTTTTGCAAAAAAAAGGGGTCATTGACCAACTGCAGCAACCAGAAAATTTAAGCGTTTTTAATATGCCCGCTACAGACGAAAGTGCGTTAAATGATCAATTTGTGGACGAACGTTTATTTGACGAAACCCAGGCGGCATGGATAGAAACTGCAAATTAAACAGTCTGTGCAATACTGCCTACTGCCTATTGTTAGACTGAAAAGCAACAGAACAAGATAATTTTTCAAAAATAGATAATTTTGATGTTTTCGCTTGGCCTGAAAAAAAATAATGGGACGATTGAAACCTCTCGTCGGCAACGTCGTAAACCCCTTGGTTTTTCGAGAAATTTGTCACCGAATTTGGATAGGTTTCA
>JAISCJ010000059.1 GCA_031265645.1 Holosporales bacterium
CTTGACGATCCGTTATCAAGATAATTCGCCCACCACGAGAGAGAATCTAGTGGACATTGGAAGCGATCTTTCTGAAATGCGCCTTGGTTGGAGCGATTACAACACAAACGGATCGCGAGTCGATCAACCCAATATCCCCATGCTTCATTTCCCCACCAGGCAATCCCTCAGCTTGCAAATATGTAATTTCCTTGAGTTTTAACGCAGCCTCCAATGCTAGAGGATAGAAAAGACCACGCCCCAAAAATGAAATTGAGGAAGCATCTTGCAAAAGTGGAGACGTATATTCATGTTGCGCAATTTCGCCGATCAAATAAGGAACACGCTCCAAATCTTGAGTCAAGGAATCTGCCAATTTTGGATTGCGCGCGTTTAAATATTGAATAGCAATGCAAAGCAACGTGGCTACCTGCGCGAGAAAAGCCTTTGTTGAAACGACGCTAAACTCTGGTCCAGCGTTCAGCCCAACGAGCAGATTAGAGGGCGTGATTTTCGCCATAGTACTATGCAACACATTTGTTAGCACGGCAAATTCTCCTCCACTGCCTCTGACATCTTCTAACGCCCGAATTGTGTCTAGCGTTTCTCCGGACTGAGATATAAAAATATTCAAAGATTTCTTTGATATGGGGCCGTTTTCAAATTTAAATTCAGATGCGATCTCCGAACAAGCAAACATACCCAAATATTTTCTAACCCAATATTTTCCTATCAGTCCCGCATGAAATGAAGAGCCGCACCCAACTAAATTTAATAACTCTTTAGTTTGCAAACATTCGACGAATGGAGCATAAATACCATTCTGCAAAGCGTCTACGCACTTTTGAATGACCTGTGGCTGCTCACGTATTTCTTTTATTGTAAAATCAGGAGAATCTCCGAGCCCACAAAACTCTGATACAGAGCGTCCTTCTTGCCATTCTTTTTCACAAGGAATAGCCAATTCCCCATCAAAATTAAAAAAGCTTGTTTGAATATTCGCATTATCACAACGTTTTATTACGCAGATATCCCCGTCGTCTAAATCTACGAATTTATCCAATGGAACAGCGGCAATATCCGATGTTAGGAACAAATCCCCATTTTGCGCGATACCAACGGCTAAAGGATTAATATGCCGAACACCAATGATTGTACCAGGAAAATTTTTATGAATTGCAGCAATTGCATATGTCCCCTTTATAAGGCGAACGGTCTCCTGCACAGCTTCAGCAAAATCATGACCGTCAGTCACAAATTTAGAAATTAAGTGAACAAGGATTTCTGTGTCTGTTTGGCCTGTCCAGTGTGCATCAGGAACAAGAATTTTTAGCTCATGAGCATTTTCGATTATTCCATTGTGCACGACTGCAGTTTCGCCGTCAGATTGCGGATGAGCATTTTCTTCGGTAACGGCCCCCATTACAGCCCAACGTGTATGAGCAATGCCAATGGATGCGTCTGCGCTGTCAGGAATAACGTTTCTGAGATTTTCGACCCGCCCTACAGCCCTATATGTGTGAAGTGCACGAGAAGAAACAGTAGACAACCCCGCTGAGTCATATCCTCTATATTCTAATGCCGTAAGCCCCGTTACAAGACGGTCAACTACATCTCCGTGCTTTGAAGCCAAAGCGACTATTCCGCACATAAATCCTCAAAAACTAACTTGCGTTCGCTTTTCGAGTTGTAGCACTTTTTATGAATGAAACAAACAAGGGATGCCCATCTATTGGCGTAGATTTAAACTCCGGATGAAATTGCACTGCAACAAACCAAGGATGATTCTTGTGTTCAATAATTTCCGTTAAAGTTCCGTCTGGAGAAGAGCCTGTCACAACGAGGCCCAATTGTTCGGCTTGTTCTTTATATTTCGGAGCATTGAATTCATAGCGATGGCGATGACGTTCTTGTATAGTGTCCTGCTGATACGCTTTATGCGCAAAAGAACCTTTTACTAAATCGCAAGGATATTGCCCCAGGCGCAAAGTGCCCCCCAAATTCGTATCCTTTGTTCTTCGCTCTTTGCTGCCATCATTCTTCGTCCACTCAGAAATCAAGCTAATAACAGGCGCATTTGTATCTGGGTCAAACTCCGTGGAATTAGCATCTTTCACGCCAGCAATATTTCGGAAAGATTCGATTATAGCGAGCTGCATGCCGAGGCAAATTCCCAAAAATGGAATATCATTCTCGCGTGCATACTGAATTGCTTTTATTTTATTTTCGATTCCCCTTGCGCCAAAACCTCCGGGTACAATAATGCCATCGGCCCCACGTATTTCTGCAATAACGTCTTCTGTTTGCTCAGAATTACACCATCGAACGTCAAGTCCGACTTGATTTTGCGCCCCTGCATGAGTCAACGCTTCTCTTAAAGATTTATAGGCATCTGGTAATTCTGTATATTTTCCAACGACAACAATCGTTATTCTTGAACGCGGATTATCTATATTTTCGACAAGTTCGCCCCATTTTTGATTCCAATCTTTCGATAAAGGAAAATCACGGTAATCCAAATTAAAATGGTGACAGACTCTTTCGTCAAAATATTCTCGGCTGTAATTTGTTGGGCATCGGTAAATATTTCTGACATCCAGAGCCGCGATCACATTGTCTGGAGTCATATTGCAAAACAATGCAATTTTGCTTCTTATAGCCACATCTAGCGGAATCTCGCAACGGCATAACAACAAATCTGGCTGAATTCCTGCATGTAACAGATCTTTCACGGAATGTTGAGTTGGCTTCGTTTTGAGTTCTCCTGCAGTTTTTACATACGGAAGATACGTCAAATGAATGAACATTGTATGAGCTGCGCCGAGTTCATTTCTAACCTGCCTGATCGCTTCTAAAAATGGAGCTCCTTCTATATCCCCAACTGTGCCACCAATTTCAATAAGCGTGAAATCAAAAGATTCTGTGCTTGCAAAAATGAAGCGCTTAATAGCATCGGTAACGTGAGGAATGACCTGCACCGTAGAGCCGTTATATCCACCTTTGCGTTCGGTCAGTATTATATTTTCGTATATTTCTCCGGCGCTCAAGTAATCAGCTTTTGTTGTACGGTAGCCCGTAAACCTCTCGTAATGCCCTAAATCCAAGTCGGCCTCAGTTCCGTCATCCGTGACAAAAACTTCTCCATGTTGGTACGGACTCAACGTTCCAGGGTCGACGTTTAGATACAAATCGAGTTTTCGAAGACACACCTTGAATCCTCTAGCCTGCAAAAGCGCGCCCAAACTAGCAGACGCGAGCCCCTTTCCGAGCGAAGACATAACTCCGCCGGTAACAAATATATAATTGTTTAGTGCCATCGCTTACTCGCTAGCTAAATTGAGTTCTGACGAAGATGAATTCGTTTCTGATTGCGAAGTCGGCGTATCGTTCGCGTCTGAAGTAAGTTCTGAAATTGGGACATCCGCTGGCTCTGATTGCGGTTCAACAGCGTTC
>JAISCJ010000076.1 GCA_031265645.1 Holosporales bacterium
GCTCAACTTCGTCAAATTTTGAGATTTCCGCAATTAATCGCTCTGCAAGAACGCGTGGAGACAATCCTAAAACTTTGCAAAAAACCATAGCAGCATTAGTCGCAAGCTCTCCATGCGTAGGATCTTTTGTTGGATCAACCTGGACCTTGGAAACATCAATGTTTCCTATCTTCGTAAGGATTGCACCAATTTTGGACCGAATGCTCTTCACAATATTCATTAGTTGGTAAAAATGTAAAATCTTCATTGTTTAAGAAGTAACAGAAAACACGAAAGCGGAGCAAATACTTTTGCCACAATAAGGTTTGATATTGCTCATATTGTACAATATGCCAGGAACTAAACGGGACTGTTGAAACCTCTCGTCGACAGCGTCGTCAAACCCTTGGTTTTCCGAGGAATCTGTCCTCGAATTTGGATAGGTTTCAACAGTCCCAACGAACGTACGAGCTCTACCACGCTTATCCAATGTTGGACAAATGGAAGGATGAATGTAAACTAAAACGCGTTATTAAACGCCAATTCACAGCCCTATAATCTTTTAATCCTCTATACTCATTCGCCAAAAGTCATGTCTTTAACCTAGGTCCCATAGAGCTAAAACGGTGCAGGTGAGAGAGCATGTCACATTGCAATGTTAAATCCGCGTTCATGTGGGAACCCGATATGACAGCTCGGCGCCTGTGCTAGGGGTTCCCATTAAACTTGTTCGATGGCTAAAAAAGCTACATCCAATGAGAAGGAATATGAACGTCAATGTCCAGGTTTGAAAGTGTAGAGACTCTTCCTATCGAATACGCACATGATTGAGACATTTGTGAGATCAGTACTATTGATTGAAGAACGCGTCTGGTCAACAAGTCAATAGATTTGTGCATATATTTATCTAGTCGCTCAATGTGACTTGTGAGCCTTGCTATGTTTGTGGCATTAAGATGCTCCAACTCGATGGCTTCCGATAGCAATTTTCCATCAGGTTTTGTTAGTTTGATGGCATTTAATTCTCTCAACACCTGCATAAGCTGAGCGCTAATCGTTCCATCTCGGAGTGTCGCAACCCCTTGTTTATTCATGAATACGATAGGAGATGTGTCTCCAATGGCGTCCAACATAGGCAAACGATTTGCCTTTTTTCTTGTTGGAACGGTTTCTCCTTTCAAAAACGCCTTATGATGAGTATGTTCTATAATATTTCGATTATCATCCCATGTAACAAAGTATTGTTTTCCATTGGCATAGTAAGAACCCCTGCCTCCTTTTGCGTCATCATGAAGTATCTCTAACACATAATTGGTTTTTAAACGGTCTTGTATTATTACGATTGGGTTTCCTGTGAGCTCAGCGCGACAAGGATTTAAAAAAGCTGAAATAGGAGTAACAACGGGATCCACCAAATCTTGTGAATCATCCAAGTCATCCAGCGAGCTATCATCATCAGGCTGTTCAGGATGAAGAATATCTCCTATTCCAAGTAATGTCGAAATAGCGTTAAACGCAAAATCTTGACGAGCCATTTGGCGATAAAAACCACCGGGGGTCAGGCGAGGACAATCCTCTAGCGTCGGATCTTCTGTTCCCATCATGCGAAAAGGCGCCAAACTTATGGCAGCAAGTATTATCAACTGAATCTTGTTCATAATTATATCTCAATACATAGTATGTCTTATATAATATGGTACACGCTTAAGATGAATAAAATATTAACACATTGCTTCAAAACGCCAAGATATGCTCATTTCTATCGAGCATTTTTTAATTCGGTCCAAGTTTAGATATACTGTGCGAAGAGAAATCCGTTCATACAAGCGCGATGTATTCAAGAAAGAGAAGCGATTCTAGCTTCAACGTTTGGCCATGCTTCGTTGACGCGTTGTCATCGTTGTTGATTGTTATTGTGTTTGCAATCATTGGTTCCTTTGTTTTGCAAGTATATCTATCTACAGCATTGAACAACACAGATATGTCCCTGAAAAGTTTGCAAAGCAATTATGCTGACTTGCAACGACGACATGCTGTAACGGATGCTGAGTATAAAAAGCTATGCGCCGAATTTCAACGCATTCAAGACTTGTTTGCGCTTACAAAAACAAGCGAAACAAAACTCAAGGTTCAGAATTTTAATTTGAACACTCAAGTGTCAGATTTGGCCTCTAAAGTTAGCGATTTGAACGCGCTGCTTGAGCTGGTCACCAAGGAAGCAAAGCAAAAGGAAGAAGTTATAACAGCAAATATGAACAAAACCATTGAGGAAAAAATCGAACAGCTAAAAAGTCTTCAGGAGCAATTAAAAAAACTACAAGAAGAAATCGTCGTGCTGAAAGATCAAATTCCACAATCTGTTTTGAAAAATCCTGACTTGTTAAAATATCGCTCTGAGTTTTTTGCAACATTGCAAAGTGTTCTTGGCGGAAGGTCTGACATTCGGACAGTTGGCGATCGGTTTGTGTTTCAGTCAGAAGTACTATTTGCACGAGGGTCTGACGAACTTGGCGAGCAAGGAAAGGCCGCACTCGACACTTTGGCAAAGGTTCTAACAGACATTAGCAGTAATATTCCAGATAGCGTCAATTGGGTTCTTCGAGTAGATGGGCACACGGATAAACTGCCAATTCATAACGATAGGTTTGAATCGAATTGGGAGTTGTCCACATCACGGGCCCTTTGCGTCGTCAAATATCTTGTAAGCAAAGGCATTAGCCCCAAAAACTTAGCTGCAGCAGGCTTTGCGGAATATTATCCTCTTTCTGAAGATGTAAACAAAATGGCTAAAAATCGGCGAATTGAGTTTCGTTTTGACTCTATTTAAGGGATTGTTTGCATATATTTATTGAACCATACGAAATTAGACTCGTGGCGTTCTGATCTAAATGCAAAATGCTTGCGTTTTGCCCGCGATTTGTGTCGTATAATCGTTAATGATGGTGGCGTCAAATAAAGGCTCAGATATGGAAAGCGGATTATTAAAGCCGAGTTCGGATTTTGTTTTTGCGAACCTATTTGGTGTGGAAAAGCATAAGAGGCTGCTTGTGTGTCTGCTGAATGCCATATTAAAAGGACAACCAACAATTAAAAGCATTACGTTGCTTAATCCACAGCACAAAAGGCAAAGAAAGGACGGGAAATCCACTACGCTTGATCTCGAGGCTAAAACGGACAATGGGACAATCGTAGACATTGAGATTCAGTGTGAACGCGATGGAAACCTTGTAAATCGAGCGATGTACCACCAGGCGCGTATGATGAAGGACGAGCTCAATGCGGGAGAATCATATGATTCGTGTCCGAATCTTATTTCGATTTGGCTGACCGATTATCATGAGACAGAGCGGAAACACCATACACATGAAGCGGTATATATGTTTAAGGCGAATCCTTTTGATGATATTGAGGTCGCGAGTGAAAAAACGCGCGTTTTTATTATAGAATTGCCGAAGGTTAATATAAAAAAGGCGTCAATTAATGACATGTTTTCAGTGTGGATGTATTTTTTGAAGAATCCAGAATTTGTCCCGAGTGAATTTTTGGCTAAAGTTCCTGAAGTACATGAGGCGCTGGAAGAGCTGAAAGTGATGAGTGCAGATGAAGATATGCGAAATCGGTACAGGGCTCACTTGAGAGCTCAAAATGATCGCATAAGTCGCGAGTCAAACGCTGAAGCTAGGGGGTTGGCCAAGGGGGAGGCAATGGGGGAGGCTAAAGGGGAGGCTAAAGGGGAGGCTAAAGGGTTAGCTCTTATGAAAGAAGCAGCTCGTTCAATGCTGGCTGAGGGCATGTCCCCGGAAGCCGTAAGTCGATGTACTAAGTTTTCAATTGAAGAGATTCTGTCTCTACGCGAGTTGTACACGATTTGTGTATTTATTCTCATTAATATTGTTTTTTTATAGGAGTAATTGCTGCCGTTTACACTGTTTTCAAAAATATTTTTTGTATTGTTTACTGGCAATTCTCGAATGCATCCGAAGCAACAGTCGCGGTTATAGGATATATTAACATTCTCGAGAGTAGGCGACACGCATTACTGCGGCCGCCCCTCCACAGAACCGTACGTGCCCTATTAAGGCATACGGCTCCCAATTGCAGTTTTCCCCAGCGTTGACGCTGTTCTATTTTGCTGAAGATGCCACG